>CAYGZN010000110.1:2816-6415 GCA_964354355.1 uncultured Burkholderiaceae bacterium
AGCTTGTCGATCTCGGCGCGCATCCGCTTCCAGTTCTCCGCGCCCCAGCGGGCCTCGAGCTTCGGGTAGACCGCGTTCATCTTCGCGGCGAACGCGTCGCGGTCCGGGTCGTCGATGATCTTGGTCTTGCCGGACTTGCGGATGTCCTCGAGCATCGACACCTCGCGCGCCTGCTGCATCTGGGTGTTCTTGACCGATGCGGCCGCAGCTTCGTCGACCAGCAGCTTCTGCAGTTCGGGCTTGAGCTTGTCGAAACTGGCCTTGTTGATCAGGATCGTGTTGTTCTGCAGCATGTGCCGGCTCATGGTCAGCACCGCCTGAACCTCGTAGAACTTGCGCGCGAAGATCGTCGGGATCGGGTTCTCCTGGCCGTCGACCGTCTTCTGCTGCAGCGCGGTGTAAACCTCCCCGAACGGGATCGGCGTGGGCGCGGCGCCGAAGCCCCGGATCATCTCGACCCAGATCGGCGACTCGGGCACACGGATCTTCAGTCCGGCCATGTCCTCGGGCTTGCGGACCTCCTTCGTGGTGAACGTGAAGTTGCGCCAGCCCCAGTACCAGATCTTGGTCAGCGGCACGATGTTGTGCTTGTCGCGTAGTTCGTTCCAGATCGGCTCCATCGCCGGGCCGCGGATGATCGTCTCGGCTTCCTTCCAGTCCTTCCACAGGAACGGCGCGCTCGGCATCTCGAAGGCGGGCACCATCGTGTTCAGCGTGGGCATCGACGGCCCCGAGAGGTCCAGCGCGCCCGACTTGAGCTGCTGCAGCAGGTCGCCCTCCTTGCCGAGCTGCTCGGACGGAAAGACCCGGATCGTCAGCTGGCCGTTGGACTTCTTCGTGACGTTGTCCGCGAACTCCTGGAACAGGTCGTGCGCGATCTCGCCGGGGCTGTTGGCGTGGCCGAAGCGCAGCGTGGTCTGCGCGGCGCCCGACAGCGCGAACGCCGACAGCGCGGCGGCCGCGGCGAACCGGGCCAGGGGGAACAGGGTCTTCATCGGGGGTCTCCTCTCGGGGGTGTGAGCGGTGCGGCAGGCGACATCGTAACTCCGATGCCGTCACTCGAAGACATGCAGCCGGGTGCGATGCCGTGCGATGTAGTCCCAGTCGTAGTCCACGCCCAGCCCGGGCCCGGTGGGCACGCCGACGGTGCCGTCGGGGTCGACGCACTCGAGCTGGTCGCTGTAGCCGCAGCGGTAGACCGGCGGCAGCGCGTTGGGGCAGTCGGGTCCGACCAGCGCGACCTCGTAGTAGTTGGAGTTGCGCATCGCCGACATCAGGTGGCGGTGCGCGGGGCCGCTGGCGTGGACTTCGCAGTCCAGGCCGAGCGACTCGGCCAGGTGCGCGATCTTCAGCGAACCGGTGATGCCCATGTCGTACTCGGGGTCGACCCGCAGGAAGTCGGTGCCGCCGGCGATCACGAAATCGGCCTTGGGTTCGACGCCGCGCACGTGCTCGGTCATCAGCAGCGGCGTCTCGAGCATCTCGCGCAGCCGGCGGTGCGCGAACGCCGACGTGCCGCCGTCGCGGTACGGGTCCTCGTACCAGAAGAACTTCGCCTCGTCGCACGCGCGGCCCACGTAGAGTGCGTCGGCGAACGTGCGCAGCTCGCAGGCCGGGTCGAGCATCAGCGTCATCCGGTCGCCGACGTGGCGGGCCAGGTGCAGCACGTTCTCGGCTTCCTCGCGGGCGTTGCCGTCGTTCCAGCCGTGGACCTTGAACGCCCGGTAGCCCAGTGAATGGCAGTGCTCGGCGAACTCGACGAAGGCCTCCTTGCTGTCGAGCCCGCCCGCGCGGTCGGCGTGGTAGGTGCTGGCGTAGGCGGGCAGCCGCTTGCGGTAGCCGCCGAGCAGCTCCGATACCGATGCGCCGTAGCGCTTGCCGGCCCAGTCCCACAACGCGATGTCGATCGGGCCGTGACCCATGTGGTCGAACTGGCGGATGTCCCGCTTGAGGTCCTCGTAGATCGCGATCCGCTCGCGCGCGTCCTGGCCGACGATCCGCGGGCACAGCATCAGCATCTGGCCGAGCGTCGAGCGCGTGGCCACCCAGTGGGTCACGTACTCGCCCCGGCCGCCGTCGGCGGTGTGGATCACGATCGCGAACTTCGCGAGCCGGATGCTGGAACCGCGCCTGAACGTGATGGTCTGCGCGACGCCGTCGCGCGCGAGGTTGTGGCCGTCGAACTCGAACTCGTGGACCTCGACCCGTGTGATCCGGCTCATCGCTGCTCCCCTGCTACGCCCGGTACACCTTGCGCTCGAACGCGTGGCGCTCGATGAACTCCCAGTCGTACGACACGCCCAGCCCCGGCCCGCTCGGCACCGGCATCGTGCCGTCCCGCCCGAGCGCCGCCTCCTGGTCGCTGTAGCCGCAGGTGTACACGGGCGGGATCAGGTTCGGCATGCCCGGTCCGGTCAGCGCCAGCTCGTAGAAGTGCGTGTTGCGGATCGCCGCGACGCAGGCGCGGTGGGCCGGGCCGGGCGCGTGGACCTGCACGTCGATGCCGAGCCCCTCGGCGATGTGCGCGCACTTCATCGCGCCGGTGATGCCGCGGTCGTACTCCGGGTCGATGTGGAACAGGTCGCAGGCTCCGGCCACCGCGTAGGCGGCTTTCATCTCGGGGCCGCGCACGTGCTCGGTGACCATCAGCGGCGTCCTGAGCTTCTCGCGCAGGATCTTCGAGCCGACCAGCGACACGCTCGAGTCGCGGTACGGGTCCTCGTACCACAGGGCGTCGATCTCGTCGCACACGTGCCCGAGCCGCAGTGCGTCGAGGTGGGTACGCAACTCGCAGCCCGGGTCGTACATCACCGCGATCCGATCACCGACCGCGCGGCGCACCGCCCGCAGCGTGGCCGATTCGCGCCGGACGTCGCCGTCGTGCCAGCCGTGGACCTTGAAGCCGTGGAAGCCCCGCTCGGCGCAGGCCAGCGCGTAGTCGCCGAACGCCTGCGGCGAGTCGAGCCCGCCGGGATCGTCCTGGCCGTGGTGCGTGCTGGCGTAGGTCGGCAGCTTGGCCTTGTAGGCGCCGAGCATGGTCGCGACCGCGATGCCGTACTTGCGCCCGACCAGGTCCCACAGCGCGATGTCGAGCGGGCCGTGGCCCATGCCGTCGTAGGCGCGCAGCTCGCGCTTGAAGTCGTCGTAGATCAGCTCGCGCTGCTCCGGGTCGCGCCCGAGCAGGTGCGGCGCCAGCATGATCGACTGCCCGAGGGCCCCGTGGGTGCCGACCCAGTGGGTCACGTATTCGCCGGTCAGGCCGTCGTCGGTGCGGATCCGCACCGCGTAGCGCATCACCTTCAGCGCCGCGCCCTTCTGGTACTGCAGGTTGCTCACGCCCATCGCGGCGTGGGCGCCCAGCCCGAGGTCGCGGACCTCGAACGTGAACGGAACGATCGAGACCTCGGTGATCCTGGACACGTGTGCTCCCCCGTTCCGACTGGTGCGCCGCCGTCGCGCCGCGGCTGGGCACGAGTTGTACCGCGCGCGGGGCTGCGCGACAATGTTGTTCGATATCGAACAACACCGTTGTCCAATATGGAACTTACTGGAATCGGTCCCGCAGCCGCAGGCGCACCAGCCGCTGACGCAGCAGCCGC
>CAYGZN010000110.1:6515-8742 GCA_964354355.1 uncultured Burkholderiaceae bacterium
GCCGCAGCGGCCGCAGCACCCGGCGGCGCGGGCGGTCGCCCGTGAGCTCGCTCGAGAAGGGCCTGCAGGCGCTGGCGATGCTGTCCCCGGACCGGCCCCGGCTGCGCGTGACCGACGTGGCGGTCGCGCTGCGCATCCCCAAGAGCTCCGCCTCGCGCCTGCTGTCCGCGCTGGACCGCCACGGCTTGCTCGAGCGCGGCGCGCGGCACGCGGGCTTCGAGGCGGGGTTCGAGCTGCAACGCCTGGGGCGGATGTACCGCTCGGGCGACGCCGTGACCGAGCTTGCGGACGAAGCGCTGCGCGAGCTGGTGGCCCGCCATCCCGCGACGGGGTACCTGGCGTACCTGAGCGGCGCCGAGACGATCATCGTGCGGGTCCGCGAGAGCCCGGTGCCGGTGCGCTTCGTGGTGTCCGAAGGCACGCGGCTGCCTGCGTTCGTCACCGCGATCGGCAAGGCGCTGCTCGCGCGGCTCGACTCGCAGCAGCTGCTGACGGTGCTGCCCGATCGGCTCGTGCACGCGCCGCTGGCGGTGTCGATGACGAGGGCGGCGCTGCTGCGCGAGCTGCAGGCGGCGCGCGAGCGCGGCTGGACCGAGCTGGTCGACCACGCGCGGCGCGGGATCGGCGCGGCGGCCGTGGCGGTGGGATCGCCCCAAGGGCGCACGATCGGCATTGCGCTGTGCTGGATGGAGCGCGACATGACCCGCGCGCAGCACCGACGCACGGTGGCCGAGCTGCTCGCTGCCGCGCGCACCGTGGGGCGGCGCGTGCGCGACCCGTACTGGCTGCCGCCCGAGGAGCGCTGAACGGCAGGGGCCGGGGCGGGCCCGGAGGCACGCCGCCCCGCTGCCGGAATGTTCCGCCAGCGACAACGCCGTTGTTCGATATCGAACAACCTTGTGGCCGCGACCCGATTCGGCGACACTGCGCCGGTCGCATGCTCCGGCTGCCGCATCGTGCGCCCGGCACCGCGACGACCCACCCGATTCGACGGCGGCACGCCGCATGGAGGAGACAGACCGTGGCCATCACCCGACGCAACCTTCTGGCCGGCGCCGCCGGCATCGCCGGCGTGGCAGCGATGCCGCGCCGCAGCCGGGCGCAGTCCGCCCCGACGAAGCTGGTGTTCTCGCACCACCTGCCGACTTCGCACATCGGCCACGTCGCGGCCGAGAAGTTCGCCGAGCGGGTGGCCAAGGGCACCAACGGCCAGGTGACGATCGACATCAAGCCGGCCTCGCAGCTGTTCAACCTGCGCACCTCGGCGGAGGCGATCCAGGTCGGCACGCTCGACATGTGCTGGACCGACCTCGGCACGCTCGCCAACTGGCAGCCGCAGTTCGGCTTCGTGTCGATGCCGTTCCTGTTCAACGACTACGACCACGTCAAGCGCGTGCTGTTCGGCCCCATCGGCCAGCAGGTGGTCAAGGACGCCCGCGAGACGCTGAACGTCGAGATCCTGTCGCTGGGCGCCTCGGGCTTCCGCGTGTTCCTCGGCAAGAAGCCGATGAACAACGCCGACGAGGTCAAGGGCATCAAGCTGCGCGTGCCGGAGATCCCGACCTGGGTCGAGATGGCGCGCGCGCTGGGCGCCAATCCCTCGCCGATCCCGGCCGGCGAGATGTACACGGCGCTGCAGACCGGCGTCGTCGACGCGGTCGAGCTGCCGCCCGACTACATCGTGACCAGCAAGCTCTACGAGGTGACCAGCCACGCGAGCCGCACGCACCACATCTTCACCGAGGTGTCGATGATGGCCAGCGCCAAGAAGATGGCCGCGCTGCCGCCCAACGTGCAGAAGGTGATCCGGGACGCGGCCATCGAATCGGTGCAGAAGGACATGTGGGAGGCCAACCTGAAGGAGCAGGAGAACGCCTGGACCGAGCTTGCCAAGCGCGTGAAGGCGAACCCGACGCCCGACATCCCGAGCTTTCGCGCGAAGATGGGCCCGGTGATCGACAGCTTCGTCAAGCGCGGCGGACCCAAGGGCAAGGCCTACGTCGAGGCGGTCCAGGCGGCCGCCAAGGCCTGAGGCGCCGCGCCCCGAGCGCCCGCTGCTGCTCCCGACCCGGCCTCGCGAAGAGGCCGGGGCTCGCCAGCGCCCCATGAGCCGGTTCGATCCGCACACCCTGCGCCCCCTGGTCCGACGCACGCGCGACGTGCTGGAGGCCGCTTCGGTGCTGCTGCTGGCCGGCTACTTCGTGCTGGTGCTGGCGCAGGTGACCTT
>CAYGZN010000111.1:0-8728 GCA_964354355.1 uncultured Burkholderiaceae bacterium
GCGGTTCCTGTTTCGCGGTACGGAGGACCGGGTGGCGCTGAGGCGCACGATGCTGTTCGCCCGCGACCGCCACGTCTGCGCCTACTGCGGCGGTCGCTTCGGCGCGGCCTCGCTCGAGATGGAGCACGTGATTCCCAGCTCCCGGGGTGGGCGCACCATCTGGCAGAACGTGGTGTCGGCGTGCCGCTCGTGCAACCAGCGCAAGGGCAACCGTACGCCCGAGGCGGCCGACATGCCGCTGCTGTTCGTGCCCTATGTGCCGAACCGCCACGAGTCGTTCATCCTTGCGAACCGCCGGATCCTGGCCGACCAGATGGCCTTCCTGCTGGCGGGCGTGCCGCGGCACTCGCGGCTGTGGGAGCGCCAGGAGGCGCCCGCGGCTCAGGCAGTCAGCGGGTCCAGGCGGGCCGCATCGCCGGGCGCCGCGCCCGGCAGGCGCGGCTCGATGTCGGCCGCGGGCAGCGGACGCGAGAACAGGTAGCCCTGCATCCCGGCGCAACCGAGCGCCAGCAGCGCGTCGCGCTGCGCCTCGGTCTCCACGCCCTCGGCTACCACGGTGGCCCCCAGGCTGCGCGCGATCGCGATGATCGCCGGTACGATCGGCTCGTCGCGGCCTGCACGACCCAGGTCCCTGACGAACGAGCGGTCGATCTTGATGCAGTCGATCGCGAACTCGCGCAGGTACGCCAGTGACGAGTGGCCGGTCCCGAAGTCGTCCAGCGCGATCCGGATGCCCATCTGCGACAGCTCGCGCAGCACCGCCGCAGCGCGCCGCGGGTTCTCCATCACCGTGCCCTCGGTCAGCTCGAGTTGCAGGCGCGACGGCGGCAGCCCGCAGGCGTCCAGCAGCGCGCGCAGTTCGCTGACGAACTCGGCGTCGCGCAGCTGCACCGGCGACACGTTGGCCGACAGGTAGGGCGCGTGCGGGCCCACGCTGCCCCAGCGAACCATCTGTTCGCAGGCGCGTGCGAGCACCCCGGTGCCGATCGCGCCGATCAGGCCGGTCTCCTCGGCCAGCGGGATGAACCGCGACGGCGACACCGCGCCGCGCTCGGGGTGGCTCCAGCGGGCGAGCGCCTCGAGACCGTGGATCCGGCCGGTGCGCCCGTCGCAGATCGGCTGGTAGGCCACCGTGATCTCGGCCCGCGTGACCGCGCCGCGCAGGTCGTTGATCAGCGCCAGCCGCTCGAGCAGCGACGCGTTGATCTCGGGCGCGTAGAACTCCAGCGCGTTGCGGCCGTTCTGCTTGGCCTGGTACATCGCCGCGTCGGCGTTCTTCAGCAGGCGCTGCGGATCGTCGCCGTCGTCGGGATAGATCGCGATGCCGATGCTGGCGCTGACCGACGCGACCAGCCCCTGCAGCTTGAGCGGCGTCGACACGGCCTGCAGGATCTTGCGGGTCACCAGCTCGACGTCCTTGCGCCGGCGGACCGGGTCGATCAGCACCAGGAACTCGTCGCCGCCGAAGCGCGCCAGCCGGTCGGCCTGCCGCAGGCAGGCGCGGATGCGCTGGGCCACCTGCTGCAGCAGTTCGTCGCCAGCGTCGTGCCCGAGCGAATCGTTGATCTCCTTGAAGCCGTCCAGGTCCAGGAACAGCAGGCCGAACCGCGATCCCCGTGACCGGGCCTTGACCTGCGCGTCGGCCAGGAACTCCATGAACCGGGCGCGGTTGGGCAGGCCGGTCAGCTCGTCGTTGTAGGCGAGCCGCTGCACGCGGCTCTCGGCCGTGCGGCGCGCGGTCACGTCGAACATCGCGCCGCGGACCCGCACGACGGTGCCGGATTCGTCCGCGTGCGAGGCGATCGTGCAGGCGTACCAGCGCACGCTGCCGTCGGCGGCCCGCAGGCGCAGCTCGCCCGTGACGCCGATCGGCCCGCGCAGCGCGGACTCGAGCGTGCGCGTTGCGCCGGTGCGGTCTTCGTCGACGACGAACCGCAGCAGCGAATCGAGCGAATCGGGAAACTGCTCGCGGGTCAGGCCCAGCATCAGCGCGAGCTGCTCGGAGACCTCGATGTGCGTGTCGCCCGGCTGGAACGACCAGCTGCCCAGTCCGGCCAGTCGCTGCGATTCGAGCAGGTCGGCCTGGCTCTGCTCGAGCTGCACGGTGCGCTCGCGCACGTGCGATTCGAGGTTGTCGCGCTCGTCGCGCAGCTCGCGGTTCGCGCGGGCGAGCTCGGCCGCGGCCTGCCGTTCGGCGCGGCGCGTGCGGTGCACCGATTCGTCCAGCGCGTCGTAGGCCTGGCCGACCGCTTCGAGCAGCGCCTGCCACGGCTGCAGCGCGCCGGGGGGATCGGCCGGGTCCAGCCGAAGGCGGCGCAGCTGGCGGCGCAGCAGCGGATGCAGGTCGCGGGTCGCGAAGGCCATTCCAAAGGTTAGCGACCGGTGCCGGCAACGGCTTGCGACGTCGGTCACGCCACCGACGGGCGGTCAGGCACGAACGCCCGGCGGCGAGGCCGTGCGACAGAGGCAGCGCTCGCCCGACGGGCGCCCGATCAGTCGGGGCGGGGTGGTGCTGCGCCGGGATCGCGTGCCAGCGACGCGCGCATCAGCAGCTGCGCCGAGACCGGCGCCGTCATGAACACCAGCACGGTGATCAGCAGCTCGTGGATCACCGGCCGCGCGCCGATCACGCTGAAGATCAGCATCGACGCCAGGATCACCAGACCGACGCCCATCGTGCTGACCTTGGTCGGACCGTGCAGGCGCAGGTGAAAGTTGCTCAGCCGGACCAGCCCGATCGAGCCGACCACCGCGAACAGGCCGCCGCCGACCAGCAGAGCGCCGGCGAGCGCCTCGAGCCACGCGGGCAGCGCCTCAGTCACGGTGGCCCACCGTGTCCAGCCGTTCGGCGAAACGGGCCAGCGCGACAGTCCCGATGAAGCCCAGTGCCGCGATCAGCAGTGCCGACTCGAACAGCAGCTGCGTGCGATAGCGGATGCCCAGCAGCAGCACGACGGCCAGCGCGTTCACGTAGAGCGTGTCCATCGCCAGCACGCGATCGAGCACGTCGGGCCCGCGCAGCAGTCGCCAGGCGGCCAGCAGCATGGCCAGGCCGAACAGGCCCAGCGCGATCGACACGGCGGTGTGGATCATTCGAGCAGCTCCATGATCGGTGTTTCGTAGCGTTGCCGGATCTCCGCGACAAGGGCCTCGGCGTCGGCGATGTCCAGGCCGTGCACCAGCAGGTGGCGGCGGTCTTCGGTCACCTCGGCCGACACGGTGCCGGGCGTCATGGTGACGATTCCAGCCAGCAGCGTGGCCGAAACAGGCCGCTGCGCGGCCAGCGGCACCCACACGAATCCGGGCCGCAGCCGTGCCTGGGGCCCGAGGATGCGCGTGGCCACCTGGACGTTGGCGACCACGACGTCGCGCAGCACCACGGCGCACAGGCGCAGTGCGATGCCCGCGCGGCGCAGTCCGCGCGCGCCGCGCCGCGCCGGGTGCGATGGGGCCGGCGGCATCGCGCGCGCGATCACGATCGCCAGCAGGCCGCCGAGCAGCACGTGGCCCGGGGCTGTCGTCTGGTTCAGCAGCAGCCAGCCCGCGAGCAGCCAGGCTGCCAGCCACGGGTGCGGCAGCCATCGCGCACCTGCGCGCCGACGCGTTGCGCTCATCGCCGCGTCTCCGGCGCCGGCGTGTGGGGACCCGGCATCGGGCGCGTGCGCAGCGTCGCGTCGATCAGCGCGGCCGGCTGCAGCAGGTCTTCGGCCGCGGCCTGCACGTAGCGCTGCAGCGGCGCCGCGCCGACCGACACGGCCGCGACCAGCCCGAGCACCGCGACGACCGGCGCCCAGTCGCGGGCCTGCAGCGGCGCCCCCGACGAGCCGGCTGCGATCGCCGGCTCGTCGCCGTGGGTCGCCGCGGGACCGGCTTCGGCCGCCGCGAAATCGCCGTCGGCCTTCCAGAACAGCGTGCTGCCTGCGCGCGACAGCGCGACCAGGCCGAACAGGCTGCCGGCGAAGACGGTCGCCCAGATCCACCCTGTCGCGCCTGCGGCCGCCCCCGCTGCGGGCAGCGTCGCCTGCAGCAGCATCGCCTTGCCGATGAAGCCGCCGAACGGCGGCAGGCCCGCCATCGCCGCTGCGGCCAACATGAACAGCCCGCCGACCAGCGCCGGCTGGCGGGCGCTGCCGGCCGCGTCGAGCCGGTCCAGCGCGGGTCCGCGGGCGCGCGACACCAGGTCGACGACCAGGAACATCGCGGCCGCGCTGAACGTGGTGTGCACCAGGTAGTACAGCGCCGCGGCGACCGTTGCGGGCGTCGCCAGTCCGATGCCGATCAACAGCAGTCCGGCCGAGGCGATCACGAGCATCGAGGTCAGCCGGCGCAGGTCCACGCCCGCCAGCGCGCACGTCGTCCCGGCCGCGAAGCTGGCTGCACCGAGTGCGGCGATCCAGGGGAACGCCGCGCCCGCCAGCGGCCCCGACTCGCTTCCGAACGACAGCGTGAACACGCGCAGGATCGCGTACAGGCCGACCTTGGTCATCACCGCGAACAGCACGAGCACCGGCGCGCTGGCTGCACCGTGGGTGCCCGGCAGCCAGGCCGACAGCGGCAGGATCGCAGCCTTCAGGCAGAAGACCACCAGCAGCAGCCAGGCGCCGGCGCGTGCCAGCGCCGACGCCGCCACGTCGCCCGATGCCAGGCGCAGCGACAGGTCCGCGAGGTTCAGCGTGCCGGTCACGCCGTACAGGATCGCCGCGGCCACCAGGAACAGCGACGAGCCCAGCAGGTTCAGCGTGACGAATCGCAGGCCGGCCACCATGCGCTCGCGACCGTCGCCGTGGACCAGCAGCCCGTACGAGGCGATCAGCAGCACCTCGAAGAACACGAACAGGTTGAACAGGTCACCGGTGAGGAACGCGCCGTTCAGTCCCATCAGCTGGATCTGCAACAGCGGGTGGAAGTGCTGGCCGCGCGTATCCCAGCCGGTTCTCGAGGCGGCCAGCGCCAGCCCGGCCAGCAGCGTCGTCACCGCGACCATCAGCGCCGACAGCCGGTCGGCGACCAGCACCACCCCCCAGGGCGCGGCCCAGTTGCCCACCAGGTAGATGCCGCGCCAGCCATGCGACGTCGCAGCGAGCAGCCAGCCGGCCGCGAGCACGAGCAGCAGCAGCGACCCCCACGCCAGCGCGCGCTGCACGGCGACGCGTCGATCCAGCAGCATCAGCGCGGCCGCGAGCGCCGGGATCACGATCGGCAGCACCGGTGCGTGGTTCACTGCGCCTCCTCGTCGCCGTCGACCTGGTCGGTTCCGCACGCGTGCCGCGCGCGCAGCGCCAGCACCAGCAGCAGTGCGGTCATCGCGAAGCCGATCACGATCGCCGTCAGCACCAGCGCCTGCGGCAGCGGGTCGGCCAGCCCGACCGTCGCGCCGTCGACGATCGGTGCGCGCCCGGCCACGACGCGCCCCGCCGCAAAGATGAACAGGTTGACCGCATAGGACATCAGCGTGATGCCGAGCACCACGTCGAAGCTGCGCGGGCGCAGCGCCAGGTAGGTGCCGGTGCCCATCAGCACCGCGATCGCGCCGGCCAGCAGCAGCTCCATCGCGTCAGCGCTCCGCCCGCGGCGCCAGCCCGGACAGCACCAGCAGGGTCGCCCCGACGACCGACAGGTACACGCCCAGGTCGAACGCGCTGGCGCTGGCCAGCGGGATCTCGCCCAGGACGGGCAGCACCGGATGCCCATAGGTGCTGGTGAGGAACGGGTAGCCCAGCAGGCAGCTGGCGGCGCCGGTCAGCACGGCCAGTCCCAGCCCCGCGCCCAGCAGCCGAACGAATCGGTGCTCGGCGCGCGCTTCGGCAGGTCCCGCAGGCCCAGGGTCCGACATTCGCGCCAGCAGCAGCGCGATCGAAGTCACCAGGCCGGCGATGAACCCGCCGCCGGGCAGGTTGTGGCCGCGCAGGAAGAAATACGCCGACAGCAGCAGTGCGAACGGCACCAGTCCGCGGCTGACGGTCTGCAGCAGCAGCCCCGAGTCGGTCGCACCGGCCGGCGCCGTCGGGGCGCGAGGCCAGGCTGCCGCCGGCCCGCCTGAAAGGAGCGCGTGGACGATCAACGCAGCGGCCAGCAGCACCGTCATCTCGCCGAAGGTGTCGAAGCCGCGGAAGTCGACGATGATCACGTTGACCGCGTTGGCCCCGCCGCCCTGCGCGACCGTGTTTGCCAGGAAGTACCCGGAGATCGACTCGAACGGGCGCGTCATGATCGCCCATGCCAGGGCACCGCAGCCGATGCCCGCCACCGCGGCGATGCCGGCGTCGCGCAGCTTGCGCAGGTCGTCGGCCTCGGGCGGCGCGGTCAGCGGCAACTCGCGCAGCGCGAGCACCATCAGCATCACGGTGGCGACTTCGACGAGCAGCTGGGTCAGCGCGAGGTCAGGCGCCGACAGCCAGACGAAGCCCAGCGTGACGGCCAGGCCGACCGCGCCGATCAGCACCAGCGCGACCAGGCGCTGCCGCGCCCAGGCAACGGTGGCCAGGGCCGCCGCAACGCCGATCGACCACACGACCAGCGCCATCGGCGGCAGCGACGCGAGCCAGGACAGCGCAGCCGAAGTCGGCTCGCCCGCGCCGACCAGCGGCAACGCTGCGTGCATGCCCTGCGTGCCGGGCGTGCCGGTCGCCTGCGACCCGGCGACCGAAGCGCCACGGACGGGCTCGCCGGCGACCGGCAGGTCCAGCAGCCAGGGCAGCGCGGTGGCGGCGATCGCGGTTGCAACCAGCGTCAGCAGCAGGCGCTGCTGCCCGCCGGATTCGAGGCGCCGGCTCAGCGCTGCGGCCGCCGCGAGCAGCGTCGCCAGGCCCCGATCGAAGCTGCGCTTGCCGAGCCCGGACCCCACCGTGATGCGGTGCAGCCGACGCTCGCGCTGCAGCCAGAAATAGAGGGCCACGCCGCCGGCCATTGCCAGCCCGCTCATCAGCAGCGGTGCGGTCAGTCCGTGCCACAGTGCCAGGCTGTACGCGGGCAGGGCCCCGCCCAGCACGTCGCGCGCACCCAGCGCCAGCAGCGGGCCCACCGTCCACGCGGGCACGAAGCCGACCAGCAGGCACACGAGCACCAGCAGTTCGACCGGCACCCTCATCCACCGCGGCGGCTCGTGCGGTTCGCGTGGCAGGCTCTCCGGCTCGCCGTTGAAGAATACGTCGTGCACGAAGCGCATCGAGTAGGCCACCGCGAAGCTGCCCGCCAGCGTCGCGGCCACCGGTGTGGCCCAGCGGATGACCCGGTGGCCCTCCAGCGCGAGCGTCTCGGCGAAGAACATCTCCTTGCTCAGGAATCCGTTGAGCAGCGGCACGCCGGCCATTGCGCTGGCCGCGACCATCGCGAGCGTGGCGGTGTACGGCATGTATCGCCACAGGCCGTTGATGCGGCGCATGTCGCGCGTGCCGGTCTCGTGGTCGATGATGCCGGCGGCCATGAACAGCGACGCCTTGAACACCGCGTGGTTCAGCAGGTGAAAGACCGCGGCGACCGCTGCCAGCGGCGAATTCAGGCCCAGCAGCAGCATGATCAGTCCGAGGTGGCTGATCGTCGAGTACGCGAGCAGTCCCTTGAGGTCGTGCTGGAACACCGCGTGCCAGGCGCCCGTGATCAGCGTGGCAATGCCCACGCCGCTCACCGCAAAGAACCACAATTCGGTGCCCGAGAGCACCGGGTACAGGCGGGCCATCAGGAACAGGCCGGCCTTGACCATCGTCGCCGAGTGCAGGTAGGCCGACACCGGCGTGGGCGCGGCCATCGCGTGCGGCAGCCAGAAATGGAACGGGAACTGCGCCGACTTGGTGAAGGCCCCCAGCAGCACCAGCGCCAGGCAGGCGGGGTACCACGGGTGCGCGCGGACCTGCGCGCCGGCCTGCAGCACGTCGTCGAGCCGGTAGCTGCCGGCCATCGCCCCGAGCAGCAGCACGCCGCCCAGCAGGCACAGGCCGCCCGCGCCCGTCACCGCCAGCGCCATGCGCGCGCCCTGGCGTGCATCGGCGCGGTGCTGCCAGAACCCGATCAGCAGGAACGAGCTCAGGCTGGTCAGCTCCCAGAACACGACCAGCTGGATCAGGTTGTCCGAAACCGCAATGCCCAGCATCGATCCCATGAACGCCAGCAGCAGCGCATAGAACCGCTCGGTGCGCTCGGCAGGCGACAGGTAGTAACGGCCATACAGGATCACCAGCAGGCCGATCCCGACGATCAGCAGTGCGAACAGCAGCGCAAGGCCGTCGAGGCGCAGCCCGAAACCCACGCCGAGTGCCGGCAGCCAGTCCCAGCCCGCGCGTACGACGTGGCCGGCGAACACCGCGGGGGCAAGTGCTGCGAGCGCCGCCATCGACACCGCCGTCGCCGCACCGGCCAGTATCGACGCGCGGCGCAGGCGCACGGTGTCTGCATCCGCGACGGCCGAGGGCGCATCGTGTCCGCCCTTTCCGGCGCGCGTCGGGTGCGCCGGGTGCGCCGGGTGCGCGGGCAGCACCTTGCGCGTGCCGGCCCGCACGGCCAGCGCCAGGGCCCCGGCGAACGGGCCGAGCAGCAGGGCGAGCAGTGTGAACGCTTGCAGTTCCACGAGCGCAGGCGGCGTAGCGAACGGTTGGCGGGTGGCGGAATCGGGGGCAGGGTGAACACGCGGCCGGCTTCAGCCAGGCGGCCGGCCGCGGACGCGAGCGAGTATAGCGGGGGCTGCGGGAAACCCCACGTGCGTTTCGGTTATCTTCCGTGCATGAGCGTGCCGTCA
>CAYGZN010000112.1:0-8712 GCA_964354355.1 uncultured Burkholderiaceae bacterium
TCGCCGTGCTCGGGTTCGAGGGGTTGACCGCGGCCCTGCAGGCGGCCGATGCGACCGGTGGCGGGGACCCGGCCGCGCGGCTGCGCGCCCAGGCTGCCGCTTACGTCCGCTACGCCCTCGCGCACCGCGCACGATTCCAGCTGATGTTCCGATGGCGCGTGCTGCGCGGCACCGACCCGCGGCTGTCGCAGGCCGCGAACGCGGCGTTCGGCACGCTGGAGGCAGCCGTGCGCGCCGCCGCCGGCCTGGATGCGCTGGCGCCCCTGCCCAACGAGGTGCTGGCTGCGCTGATCGGCGCGTGGAGCCTGCCGCACGGGTTCGCCCATCTGGCGATCGACGGCCAGTTCGACCACGTGGCCGGAACCGGCAGCGCGATGCAGGTGATCGAGCAGATCCTCGAGCCCGTGATGGCCCGTGTGCCGCTGCCCGTGTCGACGGCCAGGCCCCCGGCCGCTTCCACGGTCACCCCGGCGCCCGCGACCCCGGTGGCCGCGATCCCAGGCGCGCCGCGAGCGTCGTCGCGCGCTCCCCGGACCGCGCATCCGGCGCCCCGCAAGCTTGTGGGGCGCAAGCCGACGCGGTAGCCTGACCGCGCGACCCCTCGCAAGACCCCGCCCCCATCGAGACCATGCCCAAGATCGTCGAAGCCCGGATCCTGCAGGTGGACCTCGCCCCCAAGGTGCCGCGCTCCGACGCGATCCAGTCGTTCGTCACGCAGGAGACGCCGATGGTGCGACTCACGTGCGACGACGGCTCGCAGGGCACGGGCTACACGTACACGATCGGCACCGGCGGCTCGTCGGTGGTCGCGCTGCTGGCCGACCACCTGTGCCCGCGGCTGATCGGGCGCGAGGCCGACGAGATCGAGGCGATCTGGAAGGATCTGTTCTTCCACACGCACGCGACGGCGGTTGGCGCGATCACCAGCCTGGCGCTGGCGGCGATCGACACGGCGCTGTGGGACCTGCGCGGGCGGCGGCTGGGCCTGCCGCTGTGGCAGCTCGCCGGTGGCGCGCAGCGACGCGTGCCGGTCTACAGCACCGAGGGCGGCTGGCTGCACCTGGAGCCGGACGCGCTGGTGCGCGAATCGGTCGCCGCGAAGCGGGCCGGCTTCAGGGGCGTCAAGATCAAGATCGGCAAGCCGCACGTGTCGCAGGACATCGACCGGCTGCGGGCGGTCCGCGATGCGGTCGGGCCGGCCTTCGAGATCATGACCGACGCCAACCAGTGCTTCACCGCGGCGCAGGCGATCCGCCGCGCACGGCACTACGAGTCCTTGGACCTGGCCTGGTTCGAGGAACCGCTGCCTGCCGAGGACCTGGGCGGCCACGTCCGGCTGGCCGCCGCAACCTCGGTCCCCGTTGCGGTGGGCGAGTCGATCTACGCCGTTTCGCACTTTCGCGAATACCTGCAGCGCGACGCCTGCTCGATCGTGCAGCCCGACGTCGCGCGCATCGGCGGCATCACGCCGTGGCTGAAGGTGGCGCACCTGGCCGAGGGATTCAACACGCCGGTGTGCCCGCACTTCCTGATGGAGCTGCACGTGTCGCTGACCGCCGCGGTGCCCAACGCGGCGTGGGTCGAGTACATCCCGCAGCTCGACGACATCACCACGTCGCGCATTCTCATCGAGGACGGCTATGCGATCCCGCCCGCCACGCCGGGCAACGGCATCGAGTGGGACTGGGCAGCGATCGAGCCGCGCGTGGTCGCGCAGCGGCTGATCAGCGGTTCCTGAACGCAGGCGCCCGCTTCTGCAGGAAGGCGGCGACGCCTTCGCGCGCGTCGTCGCTGACGAACACCTCGCGCACGACGCCGTCCTCGACCGCCAGCCCGGCATCGGTCACCGACGGACCGGCGGCCGCCACGCAGCGGCGGATGCCGTCGATCGCGGGCTCGCTGAAGCACGTGACCTGACGGCCCAGCTCGATCGCCTGCGCCAGCACGTCCGTGCCGGGCGCCGCGACCCGGTTGACCAGCCCCATCTGCAGCGCCTCGTTCGCCGCGATCGGGCGGCCGGTCAGCATCAGGTCCAGCGCGCGCGCGGCGCCGACCAGCGCCGGCAGGAACTGCGTGCCGCCGTAGGCCGGCAGCAGCCCGAGCTTGACCTCGGGCAGCGACAGGTTCGCGTGAGCGGCCGCGACGCGAAACGTGCAGGCCATCGCCAGCTCGAGCCCGCCGCCGAAGGCCAGCCCGTTGAGCGCCGCGACGCTCAGCACCCGCGAGCGCGACAGCCGCGCGAACAGCTCGCGCGCCCGCTGGCTCTTGTCGAGCCGCGCCGCCGGCGCCATCTCGGTCGTCTCGGCCAGGTCGGTACCGGCGCAGAACGCGCGTTCGCCGTCGCCCGTGACCACCAGCAGCCGCAGGCCCTGCGCCTCGAGCCGGTCCAGGCAGCCGGCCAGGCCGGCGAGGATCGGGCGCGTGATGGCGTTGAGCCTGGCGGGCCGGGTCAGACGGAACACCGCGCCCTCGGGCAGGGGCTCGATGCGGAAGTGGTCGCTGGGGGAAGGTTCGATCGACATCGCTGGCATTCCTAGGCGGGGTGCGACGGCAGTGCCGGCCCGACCGGAACCGCCGGAACCGCCGGCCACAGTCGCGGCCGCGCGCGCATCGCGTCGAGCTCGTTGCGCTCGAATCCCGCCGTGCGCCGGTAGCCGTGGGTCACCGCGTCGATCTGCTCGGCCGTCAGTCGCGGCTGTTCGTCGGCCAGCTGCAGCAGCTTCTCGGGTCCGCGCTGGCGGTTGGCCAGCACCACCGCATTGGCCTTGGCGAGCCGCCGCAGCTCGTAGGCGGACAGCGCAGCCGGCACGTCGCAGCGCTGCGCGGCCAGGCACTCGGCCAGGGCCTCGGCGTCGAGGATGGCCTGCGCGGCACCGTTGGCACCGATCGGGTACATCGGGTGGGCGGCGTCGCCGATCAGGGCCACGCGGCCGAACACCCAGCGCTCGAGCGGGTCGCGATCGACCATCGGATAGGCCAGGCAGACGTCGGACGCACGCAGCAGCGCCGGCACGTCGACGAAGTCGAATCGATACGCGTCGAAGTGCTGCACGAAGTCCTCGGGCGACGCAGGCGCGTTCCAGTCGCCGTAGACCTTGTCGACCCCGAACCGCTCGCCGTGCTCGGCGGTCCAGTTGATCAGCTGCAGGCCGTCGGCGCGCGGCGGGCGAACCGGATAGACGACCACCTTGCGCTCGTGCACGCCGGCAATGACCATCGTGCGGCCGTCCAGGAACGGCCGCGCCCAGGTCAGGCCGCGCCACATGTCGATGCCGGCCGACCTCGGCGGCCCCTCGCGCGGGTACAGCTGCGCGCGCACCGTCGACAGGATGCCGTCGGCCGCCACCAGCGCGGGGGCTGCCAGCGTGAACCGCCCGCTGTGCAGGCGGTTCTCGAACGTCGCCGTCACGACGCCCGCCCCCTCGTCCTGCGACCAGCCGACCAGTCGCGCCCCGGCGATCACCGAATCGGGACCGTAACGCTCCAGCATGGCCGCATGCAGGATCGCGTGCAGGTCGCCCCGGTGGATCGAGTAGGCGGGAAACGGCATGCCGGCGTGGCGGCCCCGCGGGTCGGAATGGATCAGCGTGCCGTCGCGGCGCCGGTACTCGACGGCCCGGGTCTCGACGGCGACCTCGGCCAGCGCGGCGCCGAGCCCGAGTTCGTCGAGCACACGCACGCCGTGGGGCAGCAGGTTGATGCCGACGCCGAGTGGGCGGATCTCGCGGGCTGCCTCCAGCACCCTGCAGCCGATGCCGCGCGCGCGCAGACCGAGTGCGGCCGTCAGGCCGGCGATGCCCGCCCCGATGATCAGCAGGTCATCCACGGAGCCGCCGCCGCGCGAGGCTCAGCCGCCGGTGCCGATGAACCTGCGCGCCAGTGCGTCGGCCGACGAGGCCAGCAGGCCGGCGTCGGAGCCGACCGCGACGAACTGCCCGCCGATCTCCAGGATCCGGCGCGCGTCGGGCTCGTCGCCGGTCAGGAAGCCCGGTGCCTTGCCGCACGCGCGGATCCGCCGGATCGCGTCCTCGATGCGCGGCCACACGGCCGCGTGGTGCCGCTCGCCGACGTGGCCCAGCGACGCGTGCAGGTCGGCCGGCCCGATGAACACGCCGTCCACGCCCGGCACGCCGGCGATGCCCTCCAGGTTGGCCAGCGCCTGCTCGGTCTCGGCCTGCAGCAGCACGCACAGCTCGCGCTCGACCTGTTGCGGGTAGCCACGGATGCGGCCGAACCGCGTCGCGCGCGTCGTGCCGCCGACGCCGCGCACGCCGGCCGGCGGATAACGCGTGGCCGCGACCGCCGCGCGTGCCTCCTCGACCGTGTTGATCATCGGGATCAGGATCGTCTGCGCGCCGATGTCCAGCACCCGCTTGATCGTCACCACGTCGTTCCACGGCACGCGCACCACCGCCTGCGTCGGATACGGCTGCGCCGCCTGCAGCTGCGTCAGCAGCGATTCCAGGTCGTTGGGCGCGTGCTCGGTGTCGAGCAGGATCCAGTCGAAACCGGCGCCGGCGATCAGCTCGACCGTGTAGTGCGACGACAGGCTCGACCACAACCCGATCTGCGTCTTGCCCGCGGCCAGCGCGTGCTTGAAGGTGTTGACGGGCAGCTGCATCGGTGTCGTCCCGGGTGGCGTGGATCACGGGATGTTAACCGAGCGCGCCCCGGCATAGAATCCGGCACCGAGGAGAATTGCCGCATGGACCTTTCCCTGGCGATCCTGCATCACTTCGCGGCGTTCGGCATCGTGGCCGCGCTGTCGATCGAGGTGACGATGCTGCGCGGCACGCTGGATGCCGCGCGCCTGGCGCGCCTGTCGCGCGTCGACCTGTTCTACGCGCTGGCCGCCGGACTGGTGCTGCTGGCGGGGATCGGCCGCGTGCTGCTCGGCCCGAAGGGCACGGCGTTCTACGTCGGCAACCCGGTGTTCTGGATCAAGATGGCGCTGATCGCGCTGATCGCAGCGATGTCGATCGCGCCGACGCTGCGCTACCTGCGCTGGGCGCGGACCGCGCGCACCGACCCGTTGTTCGCGCCGGCCCCCGGCGAGGTCGCGCAGACGCGCCGGCTGGTGTTCTGGCAGGCGCACCTGGTGCTGTTCGTGCTGGTCGCGGCTGCGGTGATGGCCCGCGGCATCGGGCTGTGAGCGCGCGGGGCAACCGATCCCGCGCCGTGGCCGGTGCGCCCCGAGGGGGGCGCCGGTCGATGGGCGAAGGCCGCCGGATGGATGGGCGTTGAGCGATGAATGGGAGCCGACCGATGGAACAGGGCTGCGTCAAGGGGCGTGCGGTGCCGACCGCTCTGCTCGGGGAGCTGACGGACAGCGCCGCGCTGCTGGGCCACCCGCCGGCACTGCGCGAGCGTTTCGCGCAGGACGGCTACCTGTTCCTGAGGCGCGCCCTCGAACCCGGCGCGGTCCGGGCCGCGCGGCGCGAGGTCTTCGAGCGGCTGGTCGCAGTCGACGAGATCAGGCCGCCCGCCGAGGACGGCATCTTCACCGGCGGCAGCCGGCGGGCGGAACTCGAGCCCGACCTCGGGCGCTTCTGGCGCTCGGTCAGCGAGGGCCCGCGACTGCGCGCGGTGTCGCACGGCCCCGCGATGGCCGCGATCGTCTCGCAGCTGTTCGACGCGCCGGCGCGTCCGCAGGACTACCTGTTCCTGCGGGCCGGCGTGCGCGGCCGCGCCACCGACCTGCACTACGACTACCCCTTCTTCACCCGCGCACACGACCGGGTCTGCACGGCCTGGATGCCGCTGGGCGACGTGCCGGTGTGCGACGGCCCGCTCGTGGTGGTCGAAGGCTCGCATCACTACCGCGACCTGATCGACCCGATGATCGGGCACGACATCTCGAAGAACCCCGAGCGGCGCGCGGCCTTCGGCAGCGACGCGATCGACTTTGCCCGCCAGCGCGGCACCCGGCTGCTCACCGCGGACTTCGAGGCGGGCGACGTGGCGATCTTCGGCATGTACCTGGCGCACGGCTCGCTGGACAATTTTTCGCCGATCGACCGCGTGCGCCTGTCGTGCGACGTGCGCTGGCAGCCCGCGTCGCTGCCCACCGATCCGCGCTACTTCGGCGCCGACCCGCCCGGCACGACCGGCGCAGGCTACGGCGAGCTCAACGGCGCCAAGCCGCTGACGCAGGACTGGCACGTTCGTTGAGGGGCGTCCGCGCCCCGGCACGCGTGCCGGGGCGCGGGGCTCAGCGCCCGCCCGACACGTCCAGGATCGCGCCGTGGACGTACGATGCCGCGCCCGACAGCAGCCACACGACCGCCTCGGCGATCTCGTGGACCTCGCCGGTGCGGCCCAGCGGCACGGTCGGCGCCACCGCGTCGATCACCGCCTGCCCGCCCATCGGCAGCAGGATGTCGGTGTCGACGACACCCGGGCGCACCGCGTTGACGCGGATTCCGTCGCGCCCGAGTTCCTTGGCCAGCCCGAGCGTCATCGCGTCGACCGCGCCCTTGCTCGCCGCATACGGCACCATGTTCGGCAGGCCGCCCAGGCGCGCCGCGGCCGACGAGATGTTGACGATCGCGCCCCCCGGCCCGCCCAGGCGGTTCGACATGCGCCGCGCGGCCGCACCGGCGCAGTAGAGGTAGGCGAACACGTTGGTGGCGAACAGCGCGGTGAGCATCGACTCGGTCTGCTCGCCGACCGGCGCGATCGTGCCGCCGACGCCCGCGTTGTTGACCAGGCCGGTCGCGGGCCCGAGCAGCCGGTCGGTTTCGGCGAACAGCTGCTCGACCTCGTCGGGGCGCGACACGTCGGCGCCGATCGCCACCGCGGCGCCGCCGCTGCGCTCGATGTCGGCCACGACGGCCAGCGCAGCGTCGCGACTGCGGCCGTAGTTGACGGCGACCCGCCAGCCGGCCTGTGCGGCGCGGCGCGCGCACGCCGCACCGATGCCGCGCGACGCGCCGGTGACCACCAGGACCTGGCTCATGTCTCGTTCCTCGCTCGATACGCCTTCGCAACACCCGCCTACTGCATCATCCGGGGCAGCCACAGCACCAGCTCGGGCACGTAGGCCACCAGCAGGATCACCGCCGTCCACGCGAGGATGTACGGCGTGAGCATCCCCAGCGACGCGCTGTAGCTGATTCCGGCGATCTTGGAGGCGACCATCGCCAGTACGCCCACCGGCGGCGTCACCGAACCGACCACCAGCAGCATGATCACGACGATGCCGAAGTGCACCGGATCGTAGCCCAGGTGCCGGATCATCGGCGCCATGATCGGCACGACGATGATCAGCGCGGGCACCGGCTCCAGGAACGTCCCGAGCAGGAAGAAGAACGCGATCAGCACCAGCATCGCCAGCTTCGGGTCGCTGGTGATCGACAGCATCAGCTGCAGCGCCGACTGGCCGACGCCGGCGCGGCTGAGCACCCAGCTGAACAGCGCCGCCCCTCCGAGCGTCACCAGCGCGCCGGCGGTCATCGCGGCGGCGGCCGCGAAGTTCCGGTACAGCGTGCGCGGCGTGTGCCGGCGCCCGGCGAGGCCGAACAGCAGCGCGTACAGCGCCGCGATCGAGCCGGCCTCGGTCGGCGTGAAGGCGCCCGACAGGATGCCGCCGATGATGATCGCCGGCATCACCAGCGCCGGCATCGCCCGGCCGGTGGCCGCCCACCGCTCGCGCCCCGAAGCCTTCGGCGTCGGGCCCGCACCGACCCGGGGCGCCAGGTACCAGGTGATCACCATCATCGCCAGCCCGGCGAGCACGCCGGGGATCACGCCGCCCAGGAACAGCGCACCGATCGACACGCCGGTCACGGAACCGTAGATCACCGCAATGATGCTCGGCGGGATGATCGGCGCCATCATCGCCGCGCACGCCGTGACGGCGACCGCGAATGCCGGCTTGTAGCCCTCGCGCTTCATCGCGGGAATCATCATCGAGCCGATCGCGGCCAGGTCGGCCAGCGCCGAGCCCGAGATCGCCCCCATGAACATGTTGGTCAGGATGTTGGCCTGGGCCAGTCCGCCGCGGAAGTGCCCGATCAGCGCCCGCGACATGTTGACCAGCCGCTCGGTGATGCCCGAGACGCTCATCAGCTCGCCGGCCAGGATGAACAGCGGCACCGCCAGCAGCGAGAAGTTGTCCAGCGCCTCGTAGAACTGCTGGGCGAGCAGCAGCACCGGCAGCTGCCCGTCGAGCAGGATCACGAGGATCGCGGCCAGCCCCATGCAGTGCGCGATCGGCATGCCCAGCGCCATGAACACGAAGAACAGCACCAGCAACAGGCCGATGCTCACAGCGTCGGGTCCGCCGGTCCGTCCCGGGGGCCCTCGTCGTGCCCCCAGGTCAGAAGCATCATCAGCGCCTCGAGGCCGGCGCCCACGGGGATTGCGAGGTAGACGTACCACTTGGGGATGTCGAGCATCGGCGAGCGCTGGAACCAGGTCCGCTCGATCAGCTCGATGCCCGCCCACAGCAGCACCAGGCAAAACACCAGCGACAGCGCATTGGCCGCGAACACCACCGCGCGGCGGCCGGCCGGGGGCAGCATCAGCTCGAGCACCTCGACGCGGATGTGGTTGCGCGAGGCCGCCACCAGCGCGGACGCGACCATCACGCCCCAGACCATCGCGGCACGGATGAACTCCTCGGCCCAGAACAGCGAGTCGTTCAGCATGAAGCGGAAGGTCACCTGCAGCAGCACCAGCACGAAGTAGCCGGCCAGCAGCAGCACCGAG
>CAYGZN010000113.1:0-8700 GCA_964354355.1 uncultured Burkholderiaceae bacterium
GCAATTCGGTTCAGCGAGACGCGCCAGTGCTGGCGCCTCGCGGAAATCGTCTTACACACGCCGTTACATGATCGGCGACTGCGTTTCCGTTGTTGGCGGGTACTTCGCTCTGAACCCGCATGGTGACTGGTGGCGAATCAGGGACTCGAACCCCGGACCTGCGGATTATGATTCCGTCGCTCTAACCGACTGAGCTAATTCGCCGAAGGGAGGCGATGGTAGCCGACGGGCCCGTGCGCTGTCAAAGGAAAGAGTGGGAAACCGGCCGAACGAGCCGGCAATCGGCCCCGCGACGGTCGGCCCGCGGCTACGGGCCGAACGCTGCGGCCACCGGAAACACCACGACGAATCGGGCGCCGGGCGGATCGTGGTCGGGGTGCGAGGCCTCGATCCGAACGCTCGCGCCGTGCTGTTCGGCAATCTCGCGCACGATCGCCAGTCCCAGTCCGCTGCCGTCGACCTCGGTGCCGAGCACCCGGTAGAAGCGTTCGAAGACCAGTGCGCGCTCGGGCTCGGGGATGCCTGGGCCGGTGTCCTCGACCTCGAGGGTCACGGTCCGCAGGCGGGCGCGCAGGTGGATCGTGACGGTCCGGCCGCGGGGCGTGTAGCGCAGCGCGTTGTCGACCAGGTTGTTCAGCATCTCGCGCAGCAGGATCGGGTGGCCGGCAATCGGCCCGACGGGTCCCTCGCAGGCGTAGCCCAGATCGATGCCGCGCTCGATCGCCATCGGCACCCAGTCGGCGAGGATGGTGCGGCTCAGCGCGTCGAGGTCCACGCGCTCCATGGCCACCGCCTCGCGCAGGTTCTCGGTGCGCGCCAGCGACAGCAGCTGGGTCAGCAGGTTGCCGGCGCGCTGCGAGCCGCGCGCGATCTGCTCGAGCGTGCGGCGCTGCTCGTCGGGGTCATGCTCGCGCAGCGCGAGCTCGCTCTGCGTGCGCAGCCCGGCCAGCGGCGTCTTCATCTGGTGCGCCGCATCGGCGATGAATCGCTTCTGCGCGTTGACGTTCTGCCCCAGCCTGAGCAGCAGGTCGTTGAACGCATCGACCAGCGGCGCGATCTCCTCGGGCGCGGCTCGCGTGTCGATCGGCGACAGGTCGTCCGGGCGGCGATTGCGGATCCGGCGCTGCAGCACCTTGAGCGGCGCCAGTCCCCGCGACAGGCCGAACCACACGAGCATCACGGCGACCGGCAGGATCATGAACTGCGGGAAGATCACGCCTTTGATGATCTCGTTGGCCAGCCGGCTGCGCTTGTCCAGCGTCTCGGCGACCTGCACCAGCACCTGGGCCGGCTCGGCGGGGTCGTCCACGGTTTCTGCCGAGCCCAGGTACATGTAGGCGATGCGCACTTCGTCGCCGCGGTGCTGGCCGTTGCGAATCTTGATGCGTCCCGGGTCGGGGTAGTCGTACAGGCGCGGCCGGGGCAGGTCGGACTCGCCGGCCAGCACGTCGCCGCGGGGTCCGATGACCTGGTAGTAGACGATGTCCTCGTCGTCCACGTTGAGGAAGTCGCGGATCGAACGCGGCAGCGTGATGTCGACGCGGTCGCGGGTGTAGCGGACCTGCTGCGCCATCGCCTCGGTGCGGTCGATCAGCGATCGGTCGAACGGCGCGTCCGCCAGCGAGCGCGCCACCAGGAACGTCACCGCGACCGAAAGCGGCCACAGCAGCAGCAGCGGCGCGAACATCCAGTCGAGGATCTCGCCGAACAGCGAGCGCTGCGGCGCGCGGGCCTGCGGCGCCGGGCGCGCGCGGCGGGCGCGCCATCGGCCCATCCAGCGACGCTGCGGCTCCGGTTCCTCGTCGTCGGCCGCGTCGTACGGGTGCGCCGCGTCGTCGGCTGCTTCGGTCGCCGAACGCTCCAGAAGCGGGTCGCGCGGGCTGCTGTCGTGAGTGCCGAGCAGGTCCCGCCAGGCCTGCGACCCGCGTCCGCGTGGCAGCGCGTCAGGCTGAACTGCTGCCATCGGCCGGGCGCTCCAGGCAGTAGCCCAGGCCGCGCACCGTCGCGATGCGGATTCCGCCGCCCTCGAGTTTCTTGCGCAGCCGGTGCATGTAGACCTCGATCGCGTTGTGGCTGACCTCGTCGCCCCACTCGCACAGGTGATCGACGATCTGCTCCTTGCTCACCAGCCGCCCGACCCGCTGCAGCAGCACCTCGAGCAGGCCGACTTCGCGGGCCGACAGCTCCAGGATCTGGCCGTGGAGCGTGGCGGTTCGCCCGACCTGGTCGTACACCAGTTCGCCGAGCTTCACCACGCTGGAGCCGGCGCCCACCGAGCGGCGCACCAGCGCCCGCACGCGCGCCTCGAGTTCCGACAGCGCGAACGGCTTGGCCATGAAGTCGTCGGCACCGAGGTCCAGCCCGCGCACGCGTTGCTCGACCGAGTCGGCCGCGGTCAGGATCAGCACCGGCACTTTGGAATCGCGCGCACGCAGGCGCTTGAGCACGTCCATGCCCGGCATCCGGGGCAGGCCGAGATCCAGGATCAGCAGGTCGTACGGCTGGCCCACGAGTGCGGAGTCGGCCTCGCTGCCGGTGCTGACCCAGTCGACCGCGTAGCCGGCCTGGCGCAGCGATCGGCACAGGCCGTCGGCGAGTACGGTGTCGTCTTCGGCGATCAGCACCCTCATGGATCTCCTCCGCTGCGCGGCCGGCCGGTCTGCCCGGGTCTCCGGACGGGCGGCCGCAGGACAGCCCGGCTAGTGTAGCGGCCCGCTCAGGTCCCGCGAAAGCCGTTGATCGCGTCGCGGGTCCGGATCGCGGCCTCGCGGGCGGCCTGCGCGAAGCGGTCGCCGGTGCCCGCGTACAGGATCGCACGCGAGGAATTGATCATCATGCCGGTTCCGTCGGCCGACTTCCCCGCGCGCACGGTGGCGGCCACGTCGCCGCCCTGCGCACCGATGCCGGGCACCAGCAGGGGCAGTTCCGGGGCCAGCGCGCGGACCCGCGCCAGTTCGTCGGGAAACGTCGCGCCGACCACGAGGCCGAGTTGCCCGCTGCGGTTCCAGTCCCCGGCCGCGAGCCGCGCCACGCGCTCGTACAGGCACTCGCCACCGACGTCCAGCGCCTGCAGGTCCGCCCCGCCCGGGTTCGACGTGCGGCACAGCAGGATCGCGCCCTTGCCGGGGTAGCCCAGGTAGGGCTCGATCGAATCGAAGCCCATGTAAGGGCTCAGAGTGACCGCGTCGGCCCGATAGCGCTCGAACGCTTCCCGTGCGTACTGCTCGGCCGTCGAGCCGATGTCGCCGCGCTTGGCGTCGAGCACCACGGGCACGCCGGGGTGGCGGTCGTGGATGTGCGCGATCAGGGCTTCGAGCTGCTCCTCGGCGCGCTGCGCTGCGAAGTACGCGATCTGCGGCTTGAACGCGCAGACCAGGTCCGCGGTGGCGTCGACGATCGCGGCGCAGAAACGCAGCACGGCGTCGGGCGCCCCCAGGAACTGCGGCGGCAGGCGCGACGGATCGGGGTCGAGACCCACGCACAGCAGCGAGTCGGTCCTGCGCCAGGCGGTCTTGAGCGACAATGCAAAGTCCAAGGCAGCGGTCCGGTCGGCCAATCGGGAGATCCGGCGATTCTAAATGCCCTTTGCACTGTCGCGCCGAGATCTCCTGCTCCTGCTGGTGCTCACGGTGCTGTGGGGCCTGAACTGGCCGGTCATGAAGGCGGGCGTGCGGGAGTTCCCGCCGCTGACCTTCCGCACGATCGCGATGGCCGGCGGGGTCGTGCTGCTGGCGGCGATGGCCCGCAGCCAGTCGATGTCGCTGCGCATCGAGCGGCGCGACTGGCGGGAACTGGCGTGGCTCGCGCTCACGAACATGACGGGCTGGTACGTGCTGTCGATCTACGGGGTCGCGCTGCTGTCCTCGGGCCGGGCGGCGATCCTGGGCTACACGATGCCGGTGTGGACCGCGGTGCTGGGGTTCGTCGTGTTTCGCGAACGGCTCGCCCCGCGGCTGCTGCTCGGGATCGTCTCGGCCGCCGCGGCGATCACGCTGCTGCTGGCGAGCGAGATCGGCGCATTGACCGGTCGGCCCGTCGGCGCCCTGCTGATGCTGGGGGCCGCGCTGATCTGGGGGCTGGGCACCCAGCTGATGCGCCGCAGGCGGATCCGCGGCCCCGTCATCGTGCTGACCTTCTGGATGCTGGTCCAGGCCGTGATCGTCTGCACGGCGGTGGCGTGGCTGCTCGAGCGCGACCGCTGGGTCCGTGCGCCCAATGCGGTCGAATGGGGCGCGATCCTGTACAACATCTTCCTGGTGTTCGGGGTCTGCCAGCTGCTTTGGTTCCGGCTGGCGACGATCCTGCCCCCGGTGGCCAGCAGCCTGTCGGTGATGATGATCCCGGTGCTGGGCCTCTTTTCGGGCATGTGGCTGCTGAACGAGGTGCCGACCTGGCACGACTTCGCCGCGCTGGGATTCATCCTGGTGGCGATCGCCACGGTGCTGTGGCCCGCACGGTCCGCGCCGGCTTCTCCGGTGGCGGGCGGTGCGGTACGCTGAGCGCGTTGCAACGGGTTCCGACAGGAGAACGAAGATGAGGAGACTACTGGCCGCCGTGCTGCTCGCCGTGACGAGCGTCGCCGCCCACGCGCAGTACCCCAGCAAGCCCATCCGGATCGTCGTGCCGTTTCCGGCCGGTTCGGCCACCGACGTGATCGCGCGCGTGCTGGGCGGTTCGGTGTCCGCAGCGGTCGGCCAGCCGGTGCTGGTCGAGAACAAGGCCGGCGCTGACGGCGCGATCGCGGCCACCGAGGTGGCGCGCGCGGCGCCCGACGGCTACACGCTGCTGATGGCGACCAACAGCCCGATGTCGGCCGTCCCGGCATTGCGCAAGACGCCGCCGTACGATCCCGTGACCGACTTCACGCCGATCACCGACGTCGGTCGCTACACGTTCTTCCTGATCGTGCACCCCGACGTGCCGGCGAAGACGGTCGCGGAACTGATCGCCTACGCGCGCGCCAACCCCGGCAAGGTCAACTATGCGACCGGCAACACCACCGGGATCGTGTCGACGGCCTACTTTGCGTCGCAGGCAGGCATCGAGATGGTCCACGTGCCGTACAAGGGCGAGCCGCAGGCACTGACCGACCTGGTCGCCGGTCGGGTCCAGATGATCATCGCGTCGGCGGGCACCACGGTGCCGCTGATCCGCGACGGCAAGCTGCGGGCGCTGGCCGTGACGCTGCCGCGGCGCAGCCCGCTGTTGCCCGACGTGCCGACGATCGGCGAGGCCGGCATGCCGCAGTTCTCGCTGACGTCGTGGGCCGGTCTGTTCGGTCCCGCGAAGATGCCGGCCGACGTCGTCGAGCGGCTGAACAAGGAATTCGCGGCCGCGATGAGCCGGCCCGACGTGCAGGCGGCAATGGACAAGCAGGCGTTCGTGCTCAGCCCTTCGTCGTCTGCCGCGCTCGGCGTCTACGTCAAGGAACAGATGCAGAGCTACCGCGACGTGCTGCGGGCAGCGGGCGTTCAGCCGGAGTAGCGGCGGCGCGGCGCATGAGGGGTGGCCGGCTGCGGTCCGTCACGCAAACGTCATCGGGGGGTCATGCCCGTGTCATCGGCCACGGGGATAGTCGTGTCTTTCCAGAAGCGCGCACACGAGGATCCCGATGCCATTGCTCGACGACGACGGTTCAGTCAATCCTTCACAAAACCGGTCGCTGACCGAACTCATCGAAGAGGCGAGCCACTCGCCGGGTCGCCGGGTGATGCTGCGCTCGGGTGCGGGTTTCGCAGCGTTGTCCTTCCTGGGGCTCACCGCGTGCGGCAGCGACGGCGATCCGGGTCCGCTGGCGATCAGTTCGGCCGGTGGCAGTTCGGGTACAACGAGTGTCGAGACCCTGTCGTTCAAGGCGGTTGCGACCTCGTCCGGCAGCAACGTGGTCGTGCCCGATGGCTATGTCGCGGACGTTCTGTTGCGCTGGGGTGACCCGGTGCTGTCGGGTGCGCCGGCCTTCAAGGGCGATGCCAGCGAGACGTCGGCCGCTGCGCAAGGGCAGGCGGGCGACAACTTCGACGGCAACTGGTACTTCCCGTTCACCAATTCCGACGGCACGGAGCGGGCCGATGCGGGCCTGTTCGTGACCAACCACGAGTACATCAACCCGGAGTACTACTACGCTCCGGGCAGCGACACGGCCAACTGGCTGAACCCATTCACGTTGGAGAAGGCGCGCAAGGCACAAGCCGGGCACGGAATCTCGGTGGTCGAAGTGCGTCGCCAGGCCGACGGCAGGTGGGAGGTGGTGCGAAGCTCGCCCTACAACCGCCGGATCACCGGGTACTCGCCGATCGCCATCACCGGCCCGGCCAAGGGCGACGCGCTGCTCAAGACCGCGGCCAACCCGGGCGGGGACGAGGTGCTGGGGACGTTGAACAATTGCGCGGCGGGGCACACGCCCTGGGGCACCTACCTGACCTGCGAGGAGAACTTCAACGGGTATTTCGGATGGAATGGCTCGCGCACGCCCAATGCGCTGGAGAACCGGTACGGCATCACGCAGACGGGGTTCGGCTATCGCTGGCACGAGGTCGATCCGCGATTCGACGTGAACGCCACGCCAAACGAGCCCAACCGCTTCGGCTGGGTCGTCGAGGTCGACCCGTTCTCGACGACCAGCAAACCGAAGAAGCGCACTGCGCTGGGCCGCTTCAAGCACGAGAACGCCGAGGTCGTGGTGGCCGCCAACGGCAAGGCCGTCGTGTACATGGGTTGCGACGAGCGCAACGAATACCTGTACAAGTTCATCAGCGACGGGACCTTTTCGGCGGCGAACCCGGCCAGCGGGCGCGATCTGCTCGACGCAGGCACCCTGTACGTGGCACGCCTTTCGGCCGGCGCGGTGGCGGGTGATCGTGCCGGCGACGGCGTGTGGATTCCGCTGGTGCACGCGTCGCTTGCGCCGACGGTCGCGGGCAGCCCGAATCCGCTGAACGCCACCAACGGCTTCCTGAGCCAGGCCGATGTCCTGATCCGGGCACGGCAGGCCGCCGACCGCGTCGGCGCGACGATGATGGACCGTCCCGAGTGGGTTGCGGCCAATCCGAAGAAGCCCGGCGAGGTCTTCCTGACGTTGACCAACAACAACCGGCGTGGCACGACCCCGGCCTCGTCCAACAAGGTCGACGGTACGACCTCAGCCGGATCTTCACGTCCGGCCGTCGACGACGCCAATCCGCGGGTCAACAATGTCTGGGGCCACATCCTGCGTTGGAACGAAGCCGGGGCGGATCCGACCGCGCTGAGCTTTGCTTGGGACGTGTTCCTGCTGGCCGGCAATCCGAAGAAGTACCCGGACCGCACCGATCTGCGCTCGGGCTCGGCGGGCCTGATCACCCCCGAGAGCATGTTCAACAGCCCGGACGGACTGGCCATCGACCGATTCGGGCGTATGTGGATCCAGACGGACGGCAGCTACGCCAACACCGGCGAATTCGACGGCCAGGGCAACAACCAGATGCTGGCGTTCGACGCGGCCACCGGGACCGTCAAGCGGTTTCTCGTCGGGCCGGACGGCTGCGAAGTGACGGGCCTGAGCTTCACGCCGGACATGAAGGCGATGTTCGTCGGCATTCAGCACCCCGGCGAGCTCGGCGGCCCGAATCAGCCGAAGAAGCCGGACGGCACGCTGTACGCCGAGAACGACATCGCGCGCGAGCCGACGCGCTTCTCGAAGTGGCCTGACGGCGCGTCGGCGACCCGCCCACGCTCGGCAACGATCGTCGTCCGGCGCAGCGACGGCGGCGTGGTCGGTTCCTGAGCGCCCGCCGGGGCGGTTGCGCCCCGGGGTGCCGCGGCCGGTTGGACCGGCGCCGCAGCCCGAAAGACCATACAGGAGGCCCCGGTACCCGCCGTACCGGGGCCGCCGCATTCCGCTGGCCATCTGCCTGCCGCATAATCGCATTGCGGTCCGCCACGAGCGGTGACACGGCCACCGTCGGCTGCCCATCCTGGCAGTCGAAGGCGCTTCGAAGACACGACCCTGGCAGGAGGCGACCGATGAACGCTGCGCTCGACCCGAACCCGCGCGCCCAGTTCGAGCGCGCGCTGCGCGAGGTCACCCTCGACGACAAGTACACGCTGCATCACGGGCGTGCGTTCATGTCCGGCACGCAGGCGCTGGTGCGCCTGCCGATGCTGCAACGTGAGCGCGACCGGCGTGCGGGCCTGAACACCGCCGGCTTCGTGTCGGGCTACCGGGGCTCGCCGCTGGGCGGCCTGGATCAGGCGCTGTGGAAGGCGCGCAAGCACCTGGCCGAGAGCCGCGTCGTGTTTCAGCCCGGGCTCAACGAAGACCTCGCGGCCACGTCGGTCTGGGGCACCCAGCAGGTGGGCCTGACGCCGCGCGCCAACGTCGACGGCGTCTTTGCGCTGTGGTACGGCAAGGGGCCGGGCGTCGATCGCAGCGGCGATGTGTTCAAGCACGCCAACGCCGCCGGCACGTCGCGCCACGGCGGCGTGATCGTGCTGGCCGGCGACGACCACGGCGCCAAGAGCTCGACGCTGCCGCACCAGTCGGACCACGTGTTCAAGGCCTGCGGCCTGCCCGTGTTCTACCCCTCGACGGTCCAGGAGTACCTCGACCTCGGACTGCACGGCTGGGCGATGTCGCGATGGTCGGGACTGTGGGTGGCGATGAAGACGGTGACCGAGGTCGTCGAGGCCTCGGCGTCGGTGTACGTCGACCCCGATCGCGTG
>CAYGZN010000114.1:0-8669 GCA_964354355.1 uncultured Burkholderiaceae bacterium
ATCTTCAAGTCGCTGGGGCCTGACGAGACGATCAAGGCCGACCTCGGCGAGATCGCCTTCGACCGGCTCGCGCAGTCGATGGGCGCGCACGGCGAGCGCGTGGCCGACCCGACGCAGCTGCGTGCGGCGATCGAGCGCTCGATCGCGTGCGGCGGCCCGGCGGTGATCCACGTCGACGTCGATCCCGTCAAGCACATGTGGGCGCCGGGCCTGATGCACTTCAAGGACATGCACCTGGAGCCCAAGGGCAAATGACCGAGATCGACGCCGTCCGGCTCAACTTCAACCCGGCCTCGCTGGTCGCGCTCAACGTCATCCTGGCGCTGGTGCTGTTCGGCGTCGCGCTGGACATGAAGTGGTCCGACTTCACCAGCATCCGCACGGCGCCCAGGGCCACGCTGATCGGGCTGCTGGGCCAGTTCCTGCTGCTGCCGGCGGTGGCCTACCTGCTCGCGCGTATCCTGCAGCCCCCGCCCAGCGTCGCGCTGGGCATGATCCTGGTGTCGGCCTGCCCGGGCGGCAACATCTCCAACTTCCTGACCCACTTCGCGCGCGGCAACACCGCGCTGTCGATCACGATCAGCGCGTTCTCGACGCTGGGCTCGCTGTTCTTCACGCCGTTCAACCTGTCGTTCTGGGGCGGACTGGATCCCGGGACCCGCCAGATCCTGCACGACGTCGCGCTCAGCCCGATCGAGGTGCTGGTGGCGATCGTCTTCCTGCTGGGCATCCCGGCTGCGCTGGGCATGGCGGTCGCGCACCGCTGGCCGGCGGCCGCCGCCCGTGCGCACAAGCCGTTCAAGTTCCTGTCGCTGGTGGTGTTCGGGCTGTTCATCGTCGGCGCGCTGGCGGCCAACTGGGCCTATTTCATCCGGTACGTCGGGCACGTGGTGATGGTGGTGTTCCTGATGAACGGGCTCGGGCTGCTGGTCGGCTACTGGAGCGCCCGGCTGGCCGGCTTGCCCGAGCGCGACCGCAGGGCGGTGTCGATCGAGGTCGGCATCCAGAACTCCGGCTTCGGGCTGGTGCTGGTGTTCAACTTCTTCGAGGGGCTGGGCGGCATGGCGATCGTGGCCGCCTGGTGGGGCATCTGGCACATCCTGTCGGGGCTGGTGCTGGCCACGTGGTGGCGGCGACGCACGGCGCCGGTGCCGGCGACTGCGACGTGAGCGCGCCGCGCGTGCTGGTCACGGGGGCGGCCGGCTACCTGGGCTCGCAACTGGTGCGCGCGCTGGCGCGCGCGCACGATCCGGCGCGTCGATGCGCGGTCGTCGTGGCGAGCGACGTGCGCGACGTGCCCCCGACCTCGCGGCAGGCCGGTGTCGAGTACGCGATGATCGACGTACGCGCACCCGGGCTCGGCGAGCTGATGCGCCGGCACGCGATCGACACCGTCGTGCACTTGGCGGCGATCGTCACGCCGGACCCCTCGATGGACCGCTCGTTCCTGTACTCGGTCGACGTGCTGGGCACCCGTAACGTGATCACCGCCTGCATCGCCGCCGGCGTGCACCGGCTGGTCGTGACCTCCAGCGGCGCCGCGTACGGCTATCACGCCGACAACCCGGCGTGGATCGACGAGGATCAGCCGCTGCGCGGCAACCCGGAATTCGCGTACTCGGACCACAAACGGCAGGTCGAGGAGATGCTGGCCGAGTTCCGCAGCAGTCACCCCGAACTGCAGCAGGTGGTGCTGCGCGTCGGCACGATCCTGGGCGAGTCCACCGCGAACCAGATCACCGCGCTGTTCGACAAGCGCTGGCTGATCGCCGTGCGCGGCTCGCCCAGCCCGTTCGTTTTCGTGTGGGACCAGGACGTGGTCGGTGCGCTGGAGCACGCCATCTTCGGCGACCGCGAGGGCGTCTACAACGTCGCGGGCGACGGTGCGCTGCCGATCGACGACATCGCCCGGCGCCTGGGCAAGCGCTGCGTTGCGCTGCCCGCGGGGTTGCTGGGCGGCGTGCTTGCGGTGCTCAGGACCCTGCGGCTCTCGCAGTACGGTCCCGAGCAGGTGAACTTCCTGCGTTACCGCCCCGTGCTGGCCAATCGCCGGCTCAAGGAGGAGTTCGGATACGTGCCGAAGCTCAGCTCCGAACAGGTGTTCGAGCTGTTTCGCCGGTCGCACGGGCTCGGCCCGGGCTGACCGGCGGGTGCACGCGGTCTACTGGCGCGCCAGAAACGCGTTGCCGTGCGCCTTGTCCGCCCTGACCTCGGCGCGGGCAACCTTCTCGGGCAGCTGGAACACGAGGCGGCGCAGGCGTCCCTGGAACGGGAACGGCGGCGCATAGTCGGGGCTGACCGCCGAGCCCGGGTTGCGACCCACGTGCATGCCGCTCGAGGAGATCATCCGCATCACCTGCGGGATGTCGATCGAGCCGCAGTCGGCGCCGCCGATGCGCAGCGTCGCCCGCCCATGTTTGTCGAGCCGCTCGAACACCACTGCGACCTCCGACTCTCCCGCGGGCACCGCAACCGTCGAGGCGACGCGGCTGTGGTGCCCGAAGCAGTTGTAGTCGAAGACCAGCCGGTCGCCGAGCAGGTACAGCGCGAGCCCGCTGGTGCGCTTGCCGTACGCGAGCAGGCAGCCCTCGGTCCGCGGGTCGGCCCGCTCGATCTCGGCCGTGATCGTGAAGCTGCGGTTGCCCAGCGGCGGCGCGATGTCCGAGTTCAGGTAGCTGACCGGCGGGTGGTACACGAAGCGGCGGCGGTTGCGCGGATTGAAGGCGCGCGGAGTCGGGCGCCACAGCTCGGCCTGGCGGTCGTCCAGCGGCAGCACGCCGTGGCGGCCCGCCTCGGCCCACCACAACTCGACCATCTCGCGCAGCTTGCCGGGCTGCTCGCTGGCGAGGTTGCGGCACTCGGAGAAGTCGGCGTCCAGGTGGTACAGCTCCCAGTCGTCGTCTTCGTACGGTGCGCCGCGACGGTGCCAGGCCACCGCCTTCCAGCCGTCGGCCCAGATGCCGCGGCTGCCGAACATCTCGAAGTACTGGACGCTCTTGCGGGTGGGCTCGGCGCGGGCGTCGCTCGCGAAGGTGTACGCCAGGCTGGTCCCGTGGATCGGCATCTGCGCGACGCCGTTGACCGACTCGGGCGCGGTCACGCCGACGATCTCGAGCACGGTCGGGGCGATGTCGGTCACGTGGTGGAACTGCGGGCGGATCGCGCCGTGGTCACCGATACCTGCCGGCCAGTGCACGATCAGCGGGTCGCGCACGCCGCCGCCGTGCGTGTTCTGCTTGTAGCGCTTGCCGGGGCAGTTGCCGGCCTGCGACCAGCCCCAGGGGTAATTGGTGTGCGAGTTCGGCCCGCCGATGTCGTCGAGGCGCGCCAGGCTCTGCTCCAGCGTCTCGGGCATGTTGTTGAAGTAGCGCATGGCGTCGATCACGCCGATCGGCCCGCCTTCCTGGCTGGCCCCGTTGTCGGACATCACCATGAACAGCGTGTTGTCGAGCTCGCCGATCGACGCGAGGAACGCCGCCAGCCGCCCCACCTCGTGGTCGGTGTGGTCGAGGAACGCCGCGAACGCCTCCTGCAGCCGCAGCGCCAGCTGCTTCTGCCCGTCGGGCAACGTGTCCCAGGGTTCGACGCCGGGGTTGCGCGGCGCCAGATCGGTGTCGGATGGAATGATCCCCATGCGCTTCTGGCGCTCGAACCACTGCTGGCGCATGGCGTCCCAGCCGGCGTCGAAACGCCCCCGGTACTTCGCCAGGAACTCGGGCGGCGCCTGGTGCGGCGAGTGGGTCGCACCCGGCGCGAGGTACAGGAAGAAGGGCTTCTCGGGAATCAGCGACTTCTGGTCGCGCACGAAACCGATCGCGTGGTCGACCAGGTCCTCGGTCAGGTGATAGCCCTGCTCGGGCGTCCTGGGCGGATCGACCGGGTGGTTGTCGTGATACAGCTCGGGCACGAACTGGTCGGTCTCGCCCTGCTGGAAGCCGTAGAAGCGATCGAAGCCGCGGCCCAGCGGCCACTGGTCGTAGGGGCCGGCCGGCGAGGTCTCCTCCATCGGGGTCAGGTGCCACTTGCCGACGGCGAAGGTCGCGTAGCCGGCCGGGCGCAGCATCTCGGCGAGCGTGGCGGCACTGCGCGCGACCGTTCCGGTGCAGTTCGGAAAGCCGGTGTTCCAGTTGGACAGCCCGCGCATGCCGACCGAGTGGTGGTTGCGTCCGGTCAGCAGCGCCGCGCGCGTCGGCGAGCACAGCGCGGTGGTGTGGAAGTTGGTGAAACGCAGCCCGCCAGCGGCCAGCCGGTCGATGTGGGGGGTGTCGATCGTCGAGCCGAAGCAGTTGAAGTGCGCGAACCCGGTGTCGTCGAGCAGCACGATCACGACGTTGGGCGCACCCTTGCGCGGCATCGGCATCTCGGGCCACGACGGCGTGGACTCGGCCACCGTGCGCCCGATCTTTCCCTTGAATTCCCGGCTCATCACGCCTCCCGTCTAGGGCCTTTCTCTTCGGACTGCCCGGTGCATTCGAGCCGCCCGGTGCAGGCTTCAGTATAGGATCACTGCACGCCGAGCAGCCACTTGATCAGCCCCTTTGCGATGAAGCCGATGAATCCGAAACCCAGCGCCAGCAGCAGCACGAACGTGCCGAAGCGCCCGGCCTTCGACTCGTGCGCCAGCTGCAGGATGATGAACACCATGTACAGCATGAACGCGCCGACCCCGAAGGTCAGGCCGAACTGCGCGATCTGGGCTTCGGTGTAGCCGAACATGGTCTCAGCGGCCGGCGGGCGCCGGATCGGCCTCGACCAGATCGCGGTAGGCGTGCCAGCTTGCGTGGCCGAGCCACGGCACGACGACGACCAGGCCCAGCAGCGCAGTGGCCATGCCGAGTGCGGTCAGCAGCATGATCAGCGCGGCCCAGACGGCCATCACCAGCGGCTGCGCCAGCACCACCCGCCAGCTGGTCAGCACGGCGGCCAGCACGCCGACCGGGCGGTCCAGCAGCATCGGGATCGCCACCACGCTCGAGGCGAAGACCGGCGCGGCCAGCACCGCGCCCAGCCCCAGCCAGGCCTCGAACAGCAGTGACCGATCGGCCAGCACCACCACGCGCAGGAAGTCGCGCGGGTCGTTGACCGGCGCGTCGGCGAACGCCGTGATCAGCGCGGCCGAGGTCAGCACCCATCCTGTTCCGGCCAGCGCCAGCAGCAGCCCGAATGCGACCAGCCTGCCGTCGCCCGGACGCCAGGACGCAAGTGCGGTGCGCAGGCCAACCGCCTCGCGGCGCTCCAGCGCGCGGCTGACCGCGTACAGGCCGGTGGCCAGGATCGGCGCCACCAGCAGGAAGCCGGAGAACGCGCCCGCGAGCAGCCAGAACTGATGGCGCGCGGCACCGAACAGCATGCCGCCGAACAGCGCCAGCGCGGCGCCGTGCAGCAGTCCGTTCAGCGGGCAGCGCCACAGGTCGCGCCAGCCCCGTGCCAGCCATTGCAGCGGCGCCGTCGGCGACACGGTGCGCACGCGATAGCGATGCGACTGCTCGAGGGCCCGGGCGTTGCGCATGGCGTGATTCGGTCGGCTAAGTCGACAACGAAGGAGGCTCGAACACCCGCACGGGCGGCGCCTCGCCGGCGAAGCGCTCGACCTGCACCAGGCAGGTCTGCGCGGCGCAGCCCTGCGACAGCTTCGAGGCGCCGACGTCGCGGGTCAGCGCGTTGGGGTTGCCGTGGCGGTCCAGGCTGCCGGGCTCGCCGGGGTCGGTCGGGTCCCACCACGCGCCCGTCGACAGCTTGACGACGCCCTGCCGCAGGTCCCGTGTCAGCACCGCGCCGGCGAGGCAGGCACCGCGATCGTTGAAGATCCGCACGACGTCGCCGCTTGCGATGCCACGCGACGCAGCGTCGTCCGGGTGGATCATCACCGGCTCGCGCCCTGCGACCTTGTTGGCGAGGCTGCAGGCCGAGTGATCGAGCTGGCTGTGCAGCTTGGTGTGCGGCTGGTCCGACAGCAGGTGCAGCGGGTGTCGCGCGACCGCGGGACTGCCCAGCCACTCTGCGGGCTCGAACCACGCTGGGTGCCCGGGGCAGTCGTCGTAGCCGAACGCGTCGATGCGCTCGCAGAACAGCTCGATGCGACCGCTCGGGGTCTGCAGCGGATGGGCGAGCGGGTCGGCGCGGAATGCCTCGAACATCACCACCGGCCGATCGTTGGCCGGCAGACGCACGCCGCCGGCCTCCCAGAACGCGTCGAACGCGGGCAGCTCGACACCGGCCCGGGCCATGGCCTGGGCCGTCTCGCCGTACAGGTGCTCGAGCCACTGGCGCGCGCTGCGCCCCTCGGTGAACGCCTCGCCGCGGCCCAGCCGGGTGGCGACGTCGCCGAAGATCGCGTAGTCGTCACGGGCCTCGCCCGGCGGATCCATCACGCGCTTCATCGCGATCATCAACGGGTCGCGGGTCGCGTGCCCGATGTCGTCGCGCTCGAGCGTCGAGGTGGCCGGCAGCACGATGTCGGCCATCCGCGCGTGTGCATTCCAGGTCTGCTCGTGCACGATCACCGTCTCGGGCAGCCGCCACGCCCGCGACAGGCGGTTCAGGTCCTGGTGGTGGTGAAATGGGTTGCCGCCGGCCCAGTAGACGAGCCGGATGTCGGGGTAGCGACGGCGCTCGCCGTTGTAGTCGAACTCGGCGCCGGGATTCAGCAGCATGTCGGCGATGCGCGCGACCGGGATGAACGCGTCGACGCCGTTGCGGCCCTGCGGCAGCGTCGGCCCCGGCAGCAGCCGGTTCGCCGCACCGATCCCGTTGGTCGGTCCGTAGCCCAGTCCGAAGCCGCCGCCGGGCAGGCCCACCTGCCCCAGCACCGACGCCAGCCCGACGGCAGACCAGAACGCCTGTTCGCCGTGATCGGCACGCTGCAGCGACCAGGCGGCGTTGACGAGGCACCGCGTGCCGGCCATCTGCGCGGCCAGCGCGCGCAGGCGCGCGGCCGGAACGTCGGCAATCGGCGCAGCCCAGTCGGCATCCTTGACCACGCCGTCCGGGACCCCGTTCAGGTAGTCGCGCCAGCGCTCGAAGCCCACGCAGTAGCGGCGCAGGAATGCCGCGTCGTGACGGCCGGCGCGAATCGTCTCGCAGGCCAGCGCGAGCATCACGGCCGTGTCGGTGTTCGGGCGGATCGGAATCCACTCGACCGCGTCCGGGGGCGCGTCCAGGTTGTTGCGCACCGGGCCCACGTTGACGAACCGGCAGCCCGCGGCCGCCAGCCGCGCGAGTCCGTCGCGGGCCGTGTGCTCGGACGCGCCCCCCGCACCGACCTGCGCGTTCTTGACCGGCACGCCCCCGAACGACACCATCAGCCGCGTGTGCGCAGCCAGCACCTCCCAGCTGTGGTGGTGGCCGAGCAGGTGATCCATCGTGCACACGACGTGCGGCATCAGCACGCGGCCCGCACCCAGGCTGTAGCTGTCGACGTGGCGGACGTAGCCGCCCAGCGCGTTCAGGAAGCGGTGGACCTGGCTCTGCGCATGATGAAAGCGCCCGGCGCTGGACCAGCCGTAGGACCCACCGAAGATCGCCGCGTTTCCGTGCGCATCGATCACGCGTCGCAACTCGCCGGCGACCAGGTCCAGTGCCTCGTCCCACGGAACCTCGACGAACGGCTCGCGACCCCGATCGCGGCCGATGCCGCCGCCGACGCCGTCGCGGGCACGAGAGGGACCGCGCGCAGACGCCGCACCGCCGCCGGCGCGCCCGTCGAGCCAGCCCTTTCGAATCGACGGTCGACCGACCCGCAGCGGCGAGCGGTACGCGTCCCACATCGCCAGCCCGATCGGCGACGGGTCGGGATCGTCGGCGTTGGCCCGCAGGCCCACCGGGCGCCCCCGCTCGCGCACGACCTCGTAGGCGCCCCAGTGCGAGGCGGTCAGTTCGCGACCCAGCAGACCTGCTCTCATGGATGGGCGATGTGTCGGCGAGTCCGACGACGGCGAGGCGGCATCGAACCCGGGGATGGCGAAGCGGCGGCGAGCCGGTGGCACGCACCTTCGGACGATGGTAGCCTGTTCGCCGAGTGGCGACAATGATTCTGCTCCGCAGGACGGCAGTTGGTCATCGAACGCCGTCCCTTGCGCAGCCGAGGCCACGCGATGCAACGACCCAAGCCAGCTGGCCCGACCCCACCCTGTTGCCGCCGTGCGCGCAACACCGCGACTCGGTGGCTGCCATCGCCGGGGATCGGCATGAACCAGGAAGGCTGACGATGGACGCAGCGCAGCGCCCGCTCGCGGGGGTCCGGGTCGTCGAGTTCTGCCACGTCGCGGCCGGCCCGTTCTGCGCGATGCTGCTGGCCGACTTCGGTGCCGACGTGGTGAAGGTCGAACCCCCCGAGGGCGACGGCATGCGCCAGTGGCCGCCGATCACGCAGGGCTACAGCGAGAACTTCGCGTCGATCAACCGCGGCAAGCGTTCGGTCGCACTCGACCTGAAAGACCCGGCGGACCGCGACCTGGCGCGCCAGCTGGTGCTCGACAGCGACGTGCTCGTCGAGAACAACCGGCCCGGCGTGATGCAGCGGCTGGGACTGGGCTGGGACTGGTTCGGGCCGCGCAAGCCGTCGCTGGTGTATTGCTCGATCTCGGCGTTCGGGCCCGACGGCCCGCGCGGCGGCGAAGGCGGCTTCGACCTGACGATCCAGGCCGCGGCCGGTGTCATGAGCGTGACCG
>CAYGZN010000115.1:0-8661 GCA_964354355.1 uncultured Burkholderiaceae bacterium
TTCCGCTGCAGCCCAGTTGATCATCCGATGCGGTGACCCGGCGCGCGAGAGCGTGATGACGCGCCGACCGTGTCCGCGCTTGAACTCGACGGGTTGCACAGGGTGGCGTTGCGCCGCGTACGCCGAGGTGTCGACATAGACGTTCTCGTGCTCGCCTTGAAGCCCAGTTCGCCGACGCAACGCCCGATCTCCCACATCGCCGTGATCGGCGGCCGAATCCCGGCTGCGGCTGCGGCAGGTCAGTTGCGCTTCGCGCTGGCACGCCGATTGCTTCGCTGTGGACATGACTGTCCTGTCCGCACATGCCATCGCCGCCGCCAGCCCGACGCACTCGGTGAACCACGATGCGGCGCACCCGGCGCCGCTGCGCGAATCCACCGGCGAGGGCATCTGCGGCTTCGAGCGCGACGGCCGATGCACCTCGGCGAGCCGCGCCAGTGAGCAACCGCTCGGCGACCGCACCGATTCGGTGCCGGGGCGCAACATGCACCAACGGGTGCATCACACCCATGCCGATCGGCGCAGCCATCCGGGGCATGGGTGTCCGATCGTCAACGCCGACCGACAGGGCCTGCCGTGCCGCCTCGAGCACAGGGTCCTGCGGCACGCCGATGGCAGCTGCTTCGATGCCGGGTGTTCCAGCTGCCCGGTGATCGAGGGCGGCGAGGGCCGCGGCGCGGTCGTCACCTTCGCCGACACCGGCGAGCGCACGCAACAGCAGCGGGCACTGAAGGCCATGGCAGCGCGTGTCGATGGTGCGGCCAGCCCCTCATCCCGAACGATCCACGATTCGCTGGAGATGTCCGCATGACCCGAGCCCATGACCCGTACGACGCCGACCGCCCGCTGCTGCTGCGCTGTGCCTGCGGCCAGGACCATGCCCCGTCGCAGCACGACGGTTCCGTCGATGAAGACAGCCTGGGCCGCGATTTCATCGAGGCCAGCCTGGTGAAGGCGCTGTTCCCGCAGGAGCCGGTGCGCCGGGCCTTCCTGCGCGGTGCGGGCCGAAGTGGCGCGATGGCGGCCATCGCCAGCGTGCTGCCGCTGGCGTCGCTGCAGGCCATGGCGCAGGAGAAGAAGGCGCCGGAGAAGAAGGACCTGAAGATCGGCTTCATCGCCATCACCTGCGCCACGCCGCTGATCATGGCCGACCCGCTGGGCTTCTACCGCCAGCAGGGCCTGAACGTGCAGCTCAACAAGACGGCCGGCTGGGCGCTGATCCGCGACAAGATGCTCAACAAGGAGCACGACGCCAGCCACTTCCTCAGCCCGATGCCCCTGGCCATCAGCATGGGCCTGGGCTCGACGCAGGTGCCGATGAACGTGGCAACCATCCAGAACACCAACGGACAGGCCATCACGCTGCACGTCAAGCACAAGGACAAGCGCGACCCGAAGAGCTGGAAGGGCTTCAGGTTCGCGGTGCCCTTCGAGTACAGCATGCACAACTTCCTGCTGCGCTACTACGTCGCCGAGGCCGGTCTGAACCCCGACGCCGACATCCAGATCCGTGTCACGCCGCCGCCGGAGATGGTCGCCAACCTGCGCGCCGGCAACATCGACGGCTTTCTCGGACCCGACCCCTTCAACCAGCGCGCGGTGTACGACGAGGTCGGCTTCATCCACATCCTGTCGAGGGAGATCTGGGACGGCCATCCCTGCTGCGCTTTCGGCATGAGCGGCGACTTCATCCAGCAGAACCCGGCGACATTTGCGGCGCTGTACCGCGCCGTGCTCAGCGCTGCGGCGATGGCGCGCGAGGCCAAGAACCGCGAGCTCATCGCCAAGGTCATCAGCCCCACGGCCTACCTGAACCAGCCTGAGACGGTGGTGCAGCAGGTGCTCACCGGAAAGTTCGCCGATGGGCTGGGCAACGTCATGAACGTGCCTGACCGCATCGGCTTCGACCCGGTGCCGTGGCAGAGCATGGCTGTGTGGATGTTGACGCAGATGAAGCGCTGGGGCTACATCAAGGGCGACGTCGACTACAGGCAGATCGCCGAGAAGGTGTTCATGATGACCGATGCGCGCAAGTTCATGGGCGAGCTCGGCCAGAAGGCGCCCGCGGCCAACGCCGCCTTCCCCAGGTTCAAGATCATGGGCCGCGAGTTCGACCCGGCCAAGGCCGAAGAGTACGTGCGCAGCTTCGCCATCAGCCGGCAGGCCGCTTGATGAGCACGGCGCGTGCGCAAGGGCTGAAGGCGGCGCTGCTGTCGCTGCTGCTGCTGTCGCTGCTGCTCGGCATCTGGCATATCAGCACGCTGCCCAAGGCCGTTACGCCGGCGCCACCGGCGGCGTCGATGACTGCCGAGCAGATCGAGTACGCCAAGCTGCTGGGCAAGGACCCGAGCGTCGGCGCGCCGGTGAAGAAGAGCGACGGCTTTCCGACGCTGGCGCAGATGCGCGACGCGGTGCTGCACAACCTGTCCGATCCCTTTTACGACCGTGGTCCCAACGACAAGGGCGTGGGCGTGCAACTGGGGCACTCGCTGCTGCGCGTGGGGCTGGGCTTCGGCATCGCGGCGCTGGTGGCGGTGCCGCTGGGTTTTGCCATCGGCATGAGCCCGCTGCTGTATCGCGCGCTGGATCCGTTCATCCAGGTGCTCAAGCCCATCTCGCCGCTCGCCTGGATGCCGCTGGCGCTGTACACCATCAAGGATTCGTCGATCTCGGGCGTGTTCGTGATCTTCATCTGTTCGGTCTGGCCGATGCTCATCAACACGGCCTTCGGCGTGGCCGGCGTGCGCCGGGAGTGGCTCAACGTGGCCAGGACGCTGGAGGTCAAGCCGCTGCGCAAGGCTTTCGAGGTCATCCTGCCGGCGGCTGCGCCCACGATCCTGACGGGCATGCGTATCAGCATGGGTATCGCCTGGCTGGTGATCGTGGCCGCGGAGATGCTTGTTGGCGGCACCGGCATCGGCTACTTCGTCTGGAACGAGTGGAACAATCTGTCGCTGACCAACGTCATCTTCGCCATTCTGGTGATCGGTGTCGTCGGCATGCTGCTCGACCTGTTGTTTGCCAGGCTGCAACGTGCGGTGACCTATGTCGACTGAGCGTCCATTGCTTGAGGTGCGCAACCTGGCCAAGCGCTTTGCGGGCGCGGCCGAGCCGGTGTTCGACGGCGTCAACTTCAACCTCGCCAAGGGTGAGTTCGCCTGCATCATCGGCCACTCGGGCTGCGGCAAGACCACCATCCTGAACGTGCTCGCCGGGCTGGAAGAAGCCAGCGACGGCACCGTCATCATGGACAACCGGGAGGTGGTCGGCCCGAGCCTGCAGCGCGGCGTGGTCTTCCAGGGCCATGCGCTGATGCCGTGGCTCAGCGTGCGCGGCAACATTTCCTTTGCGGTGCGCAGCAAGTGGCCCGACTGGAGCCGCGCGCAGGTGAGCGCGCAGGTGGAGAAGTTCGTCGACCTGGTCGGTCTCGGTGCGGCCGTCGACAAGAAGCCGAGCGAGCTGTCGGGCGGCATGAAGCAGCGTGTGGGCATTGCGCGCGCTTTTGCCATCCAGCCCAAGATGCTGCTGCTGGACGAGCCGTTCGGTGCGCTGGACGCACTCACCCGCGGCACCATCCAGGACGAGCTGCTGCGCATCTGCGCGCAGACGCAGCAGACGGTGTTCATGATCACGCACGACGTCGACGAGGCCATCCTGCTGGCCGACACGGTGCTGCTGATGAGCAACGGACCGCAGGCGCGCATCGCCGAGGTGGTGCGCAACCCGCTGCCGCGCGCGCGCCAGCGCGCCACGCTGCACCACGAAGCACTGTTCTACGCGGTGCGCAATCACCTGGTGGACTTTCTCGTGGCGCGTTCCAAGGAGCTGTCCCATGGCCGGGCGCCGCAGCACCCGCCCGAGATCCGGCCCGGGGTGCCCGCTGACCCCGACGCCGCCGGCCCGACCCATCCCGCGCCGCGCGTGGCATTGCAGCGCGTCGTCTGAAACCGCAATTGGGAGCACACAGCATGAGCCGATTGGACGTTACCGAGAAGATCGTCGCCACCAAGGTGGCCAAGGGCATCAAGTGGGCCGACGTGGCCGCAAAGGTCGGCCTGAGCAAGGAGTGGGTCACCGCCGCCTGCCTGGGGCAGATGACGCTGTCGCCCGAGCAGGCCGACGTGGTCGCCGAGATCTTCGGCTTGAGCGCGGAAGAAAGGGTCTGGCTGATGGTCGTACCCTACAAGGGTAGCCTGCCCACCAGCGTGCCCACCGATCCGCTGATCTATCGTTTCTATGAGCTGGTCAGCGTGTACGGCACGACCTTCAAGGAACTGATTCACGAAGAGTTCGGCGACGGCATCATGTCGGCGATCGACTTCAGGATGGACCTGAAGCGCGAGGCCGACCCGAAGGGCGATCGCGTCAACATCGTCATGTCGGGCAAGTTCCTGCCCTACAAGACCTACTAGTCCGGACGCGCTGCTCGCGCCGGACTGGATCGCCTCGTTGCAGCGGTCCGGGCTGGAGCCGGGCCGTTCATCGCCATGCAGGCCGTGACACCCGCTGATCCCGTCGCTCGAGGCCCTCCAGCGCCGAAAGCGGGCGCGCGAGCTCGACGATCACTCGGCTGCGACGGGAGAACCGCCATCACCTTCAAGGTACGCCCCACGCGGCCTCCTTCATAACGCCAGCGAGCATGGCGTACGCGGTAGCCCACGCCGAACGGACCTCATCGGTGTACTCATCCTGCAGGATCAACGCCAGCGTCCACAGCAACGCCTGCTGGACCGAGTCGTAGTGCTCCGCCCTGACACCCAGGGCGGCGTGTCGCAACCCGAGACGCTGCACGACCGGAACGAGCGTCGGCATGCTGGACAGGCTGCCAACGGCGGCAGCCAGGGCCTGCATGAATCTGCGGCCCTGCTCCCTCATGTCCCCCTTGAAGAGAGCGGCCGTCTCGGGGTCGATCTCGAACAGTCGCTTGTAGAACAGCTCCGCGGCGGTCGCGGTCATCGGCTGTACGGTGCGAAAGGTGGACTGCACGAGCACAACCTGGTGCGGCGTCAGGCTCATGGCGCGGACTCCCCCAACACGATTTCGATGGCAGGCATCGTCAGACTGCTCGCGATTGGAGAAGTCGAGCGTCAACCTGGCCGCATGCCGTCAGCCCTTTGCGACGGCGCTTTCGTGAATCCAACTCGCGCATCTCGATTCCTACGCAACGATGTGTCCGAGCTGTGCCCTTATCGTACGCTGACGCATATCCCATGCCATGGGAGTTCGGGTGGCCGATACGGTTGCATGCGCTGCTTCCTGGGGCACAGGCAAGACTGCCTCGTCGACCCCAGCCCAAGGCGGGTGCAGGACCTACGTCGTCGGGCCATGTTGGTGCATGCGATCCGTTCGGTGCCCCCAGGTGCTGGCGGCGTGGTGCGTCTGCACCTGCCAGTCGTTTTCATCGATCTCGATGCCGCCATGGCCGAACTCGACCCGGAAGCCGGACGGCGAGGTCATGTAGAAGGAGGTCATGCGGTCGTTGGTGTGGCGCCCGAGGCTGGCCACGATGGGAATGTGCCGGTCCTGGCACAGGTCGTACGTGCTGCCGACATCGTCGAAGTCCCGGACCTGCAGCATGAAGTGGTGCAGGCGCTTGGCCGCGGGAAACCGGGCGATGGCGAGCGAATGGTGGCGTGGACCGGCGTGGAGGAAAGCCACAGTGGTCAGCCCCGCCGCGCCCATGTCGAGTTCGATGAAGTCGCTCACCCGCAGCCCAAGTCCGTCGCGGTAGAAGCGCAGACTCGCGTCGTAGTCGTCGACCGCCAGGACGATGTGGCCGAATCCGAGTGCACCGGCCTCGAACCCGCCGATGGCGCGCGGCGAGCGAAAGGGTTTCCGGTCTTCCGAACGCTGGCCCCAATAGACCTCGTGGGTCACGCCGCTCGGGTCCAGCACGCGCAGCAGCCCCTGGACACGGCGCAGGCGCGCGTCGTCGTGGCTGCCCCAGGTCACGCGGCCGCCGTGCCGGGCCAGTTGTTCCGCCAGTGCTCGGAACGATGCTTCGTCGCAGGCTTCCCACCCCGCGTAGGTGATGTCGTCGTTGCCGCCCGGGTGAACGGCCAGCCGGTGGTGGTGTTCATCCATCTTCAGAAAGAGGGTGCCATCGGCCGCACGCCCGTTGGACTGAAGGCCGAGCACGTCGCCCGCGAAGCGTTCCCAGGCGGTGACGTCGCTGACGCCGATTCCGAGATAGCCCAGTTGGGTGACATGGTGCTGGTTCATGAAGATCTCCTTGCGATCGGGTCGATGCCGCTGGGCGGCGCGTTGGTCGACACGGGACAGGCCGTGGTCGGATCGGTGCGTTGCCGAGGCGGACTGCCGTGCCCCGACGCACGCGGCTGCGAGACCTCTGCTGCGGAGAATGGTCGCGGATTCGTCGTTCGCCGACGAGGTAGATCGGCATCGATCTATGGTAGAAATGGGACATCATGGGAACGCGCCCTATCGCCCCGGCCGACCGCGGCCCGGTGCGCCCGGTTCGCTACGAACCGCAGCCGGGCTACGGGCTCGACGTGGAGGTCATGCCGGCGTCCGAGCTGCGACGGCGCGTGCTGGCCCTGGAAGGGCGCGGCGCGGAGCGGGTCGACTTCCTGTGTCTGCTCTATGTCACTGCGGGGCGGTACACCCATCTCGTGGACTTCGAAGTGCTGGACTGCGGCGCAGGCGCGTTGCTCGTCGTGCAGCCCGGGCAGATGCACCGCTTCGGCAACATGGACGGCTGGCAGGGCTGGTTTCTCGTCTTCCGTGCAGAGGTGGTCCGAGGCCGGGAGGCCACCCGGGCAGTCGAGGAGCTGGAGCTCTTTCGCGACGCGGCGGACCTGCCCGCGCGCATGGACATCGACGCAGCGGCGCGACCGGTCGTGACCGGTGCTTTCGAACGCATGGCCGAGGATGCGACGTGGCGGGCGCCGGATGCGGCCCTCAACGCGCTGCTGCGCCACCAGGTGCAGGCACTGCTGATCCGCCTGCTTCTAATCCACGGCTCCGCCGCGCGCGCAACCCACGTCGAGCCTGCCCTGCTGCAGCGATTCAAGCGCTTTCGAGCGACCGTCGAGCGCGAGTTCCGTCGCTGGCACTCGGTGGCGCTCTATGCCCGGCAGCTGGGATGCTCGCAGAAGAGCCTGGGTCGGGCGACGCTGGCCGTGACGGACATGAGCGCCAAGGCGTTCCTGACGCAGCGCATCGTGCTGGAAGCCCGCCGCCTGCTGGTGCACAGCACCGCGGCCATCGGGGCCGTCAGCGACGAGCTGGGGTTCGACGAGCCGACGAACTTCGTGAAGTTCTTCCGGCGCGAGACCGGCGTGACGCCCGGTGCGTTTCGCGCGGCGCATCCGCTGGACCATCGGACCGCGCGGAATGAAGGCGCTTCGAAGCGAACCCGCAGGAGGCGCTGACCGCGGCAGCGCAGCAGCATCGCATCGGAACGAAGCGTCGCGCCAGAGCTCGAGTGCGCAGCGGATCGCAGGTGGCACTATTGGTGCATAGTGCCACTTGCCTGGCGCTCGACGGGCGACCTTTGCACAGACAGGAATCACGACATCCGGTGGACATCATGCCCCTTCCTGACCATGGACCTGTTCATATTGGCCGCGACGGACGGCCGCGAGGCCGAACGAAAGGACTATTCGCGTTTCTGCTTGCCTTGGCCTGTGCGTCGGCGCTGGCGCAGACCGGCGGCCAATGGACCGGCGACCTGACGCTGACGATCAAGGGCCAGGGAGGCTTCGACGACGGAACCATCAAGGCGAACTGGAACGTGAACCGCGTGGCTCGCGCCACGGTGGTGCTGGACCGGATGTTTCGCGGCGGCGGCATCGCCGGGACGCGGGACACGCGCAACACCGAGCGCTACGAAACCTGGGTCGCCAACCGCAGCCAACCCGCTCAACTGGACATCGACGACAGCGGCGAGTTCGACGGTCCGATGTTCCATCCCAAGAACTACCGGCGCGACACGATGCGCTGGACTTGTCCGTCGAAGACCAATCCGCGGACCGGCGAGCTGCGCGCGTCGATCCTGCAAATCGACTACCAGGAGGGGACCGCCACCTGGGAGGTTCCGCGCATCTTCACCGCGTGCGACAAGTACTTCCGTTTCGACTTCTACAAGGGCCTGCCGGATTTCGTCAAGAACGGCACCCAGATGAACGAAGACGGCGTCGATCTGGCGTTCGAAGTCGTGCACCGGTTGAGCGCGCCCAAGGAATGGTGGCATCTGACCGTGCCGTTCAAGGCAGGCCAGACCGAAGTCGTGCTCAGCCGCAAACTGCGTTTCGAATGGCCGCTGCGTACCGAAAGCCGCCGCGCGCCGCTCGACGGTGAATTGACGCTGGTGCTGCGCAAGTCCCCATGACGGCAGGCAAGACGCACTGATGCATGGGGACCAACGTCCCCGTCCGACAGACAGCGGCACAGCGGTCTGAAGTCCTTGACGATGCGCGGACGGACAAGTCAGATGCCCGCAAGCTGCGGCGCCCGTGGCTCGCGCGACGCGCTCGGCGAGGCCAGGGCCGTCGAGCACGCACGCATCGGCACCGAGTGCGTGCAGCTCGTCGAACAGCGTCTCGCGCCGGAGACGTTGACGGTCTTCAGGCCGCGCTGGCGCGCCAGCCGGATCAGCAGCTTGCCGACCGACGAGTTGGCGACGTTCTGGCCGATTCC
>CAYGZN010000116.1:0-8659 GCA_964354355.1 uncultured Burkholderiaceae bacterium
TCCACCTGATCAGCATCCCGGTGACCAACACCTCGGTGAACCCGGCGCGCAGCACCGGCCCGGCGCTGATCGTCGGCGGCTGGGCGATCGCGCAGCTGTGGATGTTCTGGGTCGCGCCGATCGTGGGCGCCGTCATCGGGGGCGTCGTCTATCGCTGGATCGGCCGCGAGCAGTCGTAGTGCCGGGCCGCGCGGGGGTGAACCGGTAAAATGCCGGATTCCCCCTGACGGTCCAGCACCATGTCCCTCAAATGCGGCATCGTCGGCCTGCCCAACGTCGGCAAGTCGACCCTGTTCAATGCCCTGACCAAGGCCGGCATCGCCGCCGAGAACTACCCGTTCTGCACGATCGAGCCCAACGTCGGCATCGTCGAGGTGCCCGATCCGCGACTCGCCCAGCTGGCCGGAATCGCCCGGCCCGAGAAGGTGCTGCCGGCGACCGTCGAGTTCGTCGACATCGCCGGGCTGGTCGCCGGTGCATCCAAGGGTGAAGGCCTGGGCAACCAGTTCCTGGCCAACATCCGCGAGTGCGACGCGATCGTGCACGTCGTGCGATGCTTCGTGGACGAGAACGTCGTGCACGTGTCGGGCCGGATCGATCCGCTGTCCGACATCGAGGTGATCAACACCGAGCTGGCGCTCGCCGACATGGCCACCTGCGAGAAGGCCCACGCCCGCTACGCCAAGCAGGCACGCGCCGGCGGCGACAAGGAGGCGGCTCGGCTGGTCGCGGTGCTCGACAAGTGCCTGGCCGTGCTCAACGAGGCGAAGCCCGTCCGCTCGCTGGACCTGTACGAAGAGGAGAAGGCGGTGCTGCGGCCCTTGTGCCTGATCACGGCCAAGCCCGCGATGTACGTGGCCAACGTGCGCGACGACGGCTTCACGAACAACCCGCATCTCGAGGCGGTGCAGCGGATGGCCGCAGCCGAGAACTCGATCGTCGTGCCCGTGTGCGCGGCGATCGAGGCCGAGATCGGCGACCTGGACGACGCCGACAAGGCGGTGTTCCTGGCCGACATGGGCATGGACGAACCCGGCCTGAACCGGGTCATCCGCGCTGCCTACACGCTGCTCGGGCTGCAGACCTACTTCACCTGCGGCCCCAAGGAGGTCCGCGCCTGGACCGTGAAGGTCGGCGCCACCGCGCCGCAGGCCGCGGCCGTGATCCACACCGACTTCGAGAAGGGCTTCATCCGCGCCGAGACGATCGCCTTCGCCGACTTCGTCGCCTGCAGGGGCGAAGCCGGCGCCAAGGAGAAGGGCAAGATGCGGCTCGAAGGCAAGGACTACGTCGTGCACGACGGCGACGTCATGCACTTCCGGTTCAACGTCTGAGCAAAATTCCGGACTTCACAGGCATTGTCTGGAAGCACGACAGCGTCGGGGGAAATTCGCGCCGCGTCCTGCGCGCGGCGCTCGCCGTACTCGCCGAGCGTGGACGGGCGCAGCCGGAGGAAAGCGGGCGCCGGCGGGCGGTGGCGATCGATTCGGCGCTGCGGGTTGACCGGGTATGACCTTCGACAATCGAGTGTCCTACGAACCTTCTTCGGCCGGGGGTAGATGGCGCGGCAGATCCATGGCGTCGTGAAGAACGCGCAGGACTTCGATCGCCGCGCGGTCCGGAGCGCGACCGACGCGGAACATGACGAAATGACGCCCCTTGCGGCCCTTGCGGGCGACGTGAAGCGTGAAGGTCCCCTTGAGGATGTCGTCCCGCCTCTTCGCACCGCTGACGGTCGGACCGGCTGCCAGATCACTCAGCGCCGCCGAGATCGTATCGGCGTAGATGCGCGCTTGCGCTTCGCCGAATTGGTCCACCGTCCAGCACAGGATTTCCTCGAGGTCGGCCTCGGCGGCCGCCGTCAGGCGGATCGTCCAGACGCGCGTCCCTGCGCTCACTTCGAGCGTGTCGCCGGCTTCCCGCCGATCGCCTTATCGGCCATCGCGATCAAGTGACGGCCGAGCGCGGCGGGCGATGCGAAGCTGCGAAAGCGTCCGGCGTCGATGTCGGCCGTCCCGACGCGGGCGGCTTCGCGCAGCGCGCGGAGTCGGGCATTGTCCTGCGCTTCGCGATCTTCGATCAGTCTCAGCCCTTCGCGCAGCACTTCGCTGGCGTTCTGGTAGCGTCCGGTGGACACAAGCCTTTCGACGAGGTGTGCCTGGTGGTCGGTGAGGACGACATTACGGGTCGGCATGGGAGTCTCGCGCGGATGGGTGATCGTTGGCATAATATGCCATCGGTGCCCGGTTCGACAAGGTCTGGTCTGTACACGCCGGCCGGCAAAGTCGTGCGCGAGGCGCTGCTCCTGTTCGAAATCGGGTATGAAAGCGGGTACAGAATGGATGCTTGCGGGCACATCTCGAGCAACGGCGCGAGGTTACCGGCGCAATCGCGGTTCAACGTCTGATCGCCCGCGTCCCCGCCGCCTTCATGCCCGGCGCTCGAACGCCAGCTTCAGCCCGAGTCCGACCAGCACGGCGCCACTGGACCTGAACAGCCACACGAGGGCGCCCGGACGCGCGCGCAGCCAGCCCGACAGCAGGCCCGCGAAATAGCCTACGGGGCCCTTGACGACGAAGGTCAGAACGGCAAACACGATGCCCAACGCAAACAAAGACAGCGCCGGGTGTTCGGCACCCGGTTGCACGAACTGCGGCAGGAACGCGAAGTAGAAGACGGCGATCTTCGGGTTCGAGACGTTGGACAGCACCCCGTCCAGAAACAGCCGGCTGGCCGGGCGCTGCGAGGCGGCCTGAACCACCCATTCGGCTCGCTGCGTGCGCAACAGGCCGACGCCGAGATAGATCAGGTAGACGGCACCGACGAGTTTCAGCGCAACGAACAGCCACTCCGAGGTGCGCAGCACCGCGCCCAGGCCCAGCGTGGCGAGAATGGTGTGGCCCACCAGGCCGACGCTCACGCCTGCAGCGGTCGCCACCCCCGCGCGGGCGCCTTGAGCGATGGAGCGCGACATCACGAGAATCATGTCCTGCCCGGGCGTGACGATCACAACCAGCGAGACGACGGTGAACAGCACCCAGGCAACGTCGAGCATCCGAAGCAATCCGGAAAGTGGCTGGGCAGAATAGCACGGGCCCGGGGTAAGATCGGACTCGACGACGCGGCCACCGACGGCCTGTCGCGCATGCGAACCCCCTGCACCCGTGACACGCATCCCCGGCCACCGTTTCCTGCACTCGCCCGGCCCGACCCGCGTGCCCGACGAGGTGCTCGACGCGATGCACCGCCAGCCGATGGACCTGGCCGATGCGCGTGTCGACGACACCATCGACGCGTGCGAGCGCGGGTTGCGGCGACTGCTGCAGACACGATCGGCCGCGCTGTACCTGTACGCGGCCAACGGCCACGGCGCGTGGGAAGCGGCGATCGACAACCTGATCGCCCCGGGCCGCAGCGTGCTGGTGCCGGGCACCGGCCATTTCTCCGAGTCCTGGGCCATCCAGACCGAGGCGCTCGGGCGCCGCGTGGTGCGGACCCCGTGGCGCGAAGGCTGGCCGATCGATGCGAACGCCGTCGAGCACGCGCTGCGCGCCGACACCGCCGGCGACATCGAGGCCGTCTTCGTCGTGCACACCGACACCGCCAGCGGCGTCACCAGCAACCTGCGCGCACTGCGCGCCGCGATCGATGCGGCCGGCCACCCGGCGCTGCTGGTGGCCGACGTGGTCGCGTCGCTGGCGGCCGCGCCGTTCGCGATGGACGCGTGGAACGTCGACGTCGCGATCGGTGCTTCGCAGAAGGGCCTGATGCTGCCACCGGGGCTCGGTTTCGTCGCCGTCGGCGCGCGCGGCACCGAGCTCGCGCGACGCAACCGCGCGCCGCGCTATTACTGGGACTGGGCGCGGCGCGACAGCGACGTCAGTTACCGCAAGTTCTGCGGCACGCCGCCGGAGCACCTGCTGATGGGCCTGCAGGCGGCGCTCGCGCTGCTGTTCGACGAGGGGCCGGACGAGGTGCTCGCGCGCCACGCGCGGCTGGCGCGGGCCGTGCACGCCGCGGTCGAGGCCTGGAGCGAGGCGGGCGCGCTGCAGTTCTTTGCGCGCGTGCCCGAGGCGCGCTCGGTGTCCGTGACGGCCGTGCGGGTCGGCGACGGCATCGACCCGGAAGCGATGCGCACCGTGGCCCGCGAGCGGTTCCAGGTGTCGATCGCGGGCGGCCTCGGGCCGCTTGCCGGGCGGGCGTTTCGCATCGGCCACCTGGGCGACCTGAACCCGGCGATGATCCTCGGCTGCCTGGCCGGCGTCGAGGCCGCGATGACCGTGCAGCGCATCCCGTTCGGGCGCGACGGCACGCAGCGCGCGGTCGCGAGCCTGGCTGCCGACTGAACGCGCGCGCCGTCACGGCCGTCGGCAGCGTCACGGCCGTCGGCAGCGTCGCGCACCGGCCGCGTCACTCGAACGGCAGTTCGTCCCACCACGGATAGAAAGCCGGCATGTCGCGCGACACCCTGTCGGGGTAGACCGGCGTGCGTTTGTCCAGGAACGCGCCGATTCCCTCGCGCGCATCGGCCGACTGGCCGCGTGCCTGGATCGCACGCGAGTCGACGCGGTGCGCACGCATCGGGTGGTCGGCGCCGGCCATCCGCCACAGCATCTGGCGGGTCAGTGCGACCGACACCGCAGCGGTGTTGTCGGCGATCTCGCGCGCCAGCGCGCGGGCCGCCGGCAGCAGGTCCGCGGGGTCGTGCACCGAGCGCACCAGGCCGTGCTTGAGTGCCTCCTGCGCGTCGAACACGCGGCCCGTGAAGCACCACTCGAGCGCGGCCTGCATGCCGACCACCCGCGACAGGAACCACGACGAGGCGGCCTCGGGCACGACGCCGCGGCGCGCGAACACGAACCCGAAGCGCGCGCCGCTCGACGCCATCCGGATGTCCATCGGCAGCTGCATCGTGACGCCGATGCCCACGGCCGCGCCGTTGATCGCGCCGATCACGGGCTTCAGGCTGCGGAAGATGCGCAGCGTGGTCAGGCCGCCGCCGTCGCGATAGACGTCGCCGACGCGAAGCTCCTCGCGCCCGCTCGCCTTGCGCGACGCGTAGTCGAAGGTCTTGCCGCCGCCGGACAGGTCGGCGCCCGCGCAGAAGGCCTTGCCCGCGCCGGTCACGATCACCACCCGCACCGCGTCGTCGGCGTCCGTCGCGTCGAACGCGGCGATCAGCTCGTCGCGCATACGCGGCGTGAACGCGTTCATCTTGTCGGGGCGGTTCAGCGTGATCGTGGCGATGCCGTCGTCGACGGCGTACACGATGGTCTCGAGGTCGTTCAGGGGCATGGCGCGTCCCGGTCGAATCGTTGGTCGAAGTGACGGCGCAAGGTTACCGCATCGCTTGACCCGCGCTGCCCCCGCCGCTACGCTGGCCCGACACCAGCGGGGGAGCGGCAATGAAGGAGTTCCGGGATCGGGTGGCGGTCGTCACCGGCGCGGCCAGCGGCATGGGCCTGGCATTTGCGCACCGCTTTGCCGAGGCCGGCATGAAGCTCGTGCTGGCCGACATCGAGCCGGCACCGCTGGCGCGCGCCGAGGCGGCCCTGCGCGCCAAAGGCGCCGACGTGCTGGCGCTGCGCACCGACGTGGGGATCGAGGCGGAGGTCACGGCGCTGGCCGACGCGTCCTTCGCGCGCTTCGGCCACGTGCACGTGGTCTGCAACAACGCGGGCGTCTCGGCCGTCGGCTCGAGCCGCACGCCGTGCTGGGAGATCCCGCTGCCCGACTGGCACTGGGTGCTGGGCGTGAACTTCATGGGCGTGCTCTACGGCATTCGTGCGTTCGTGCCGCGCATGATCGCCGGCGGCGGCGAGGGCCACATCGTGAACACCGCGTCGGTGTTCGGGCTGATGACGCAGGCCACGCCCTACAACGTGTCCAAGCACGGCGTCGTCTGCCTGACCGAGGGCCTCTACAAGGAGCTGCGCCAGATGGGCGCGAAACTGTCCGCCTCGGTGCTGTGCCCGGGCCTGATCGACACCGCGATCCTGCAGGCCGAGCGCAACCGGCCCGCGGCCTTCGGGCCGGCACGGGCGCTGGCCGACATGAAGCCGGATGCGCGCCAGGCGGTCGAGTCGTTCGGTGCACAGCTCAAGGCAGGCATCGCGCCGGATGACGTGGCGCGCCAGGTGTTCGAGGCGATCCGGGACGACCGCTTCTACATCATCCCCGCGCAGCCCTGGGTGCACGAGGCCGTGCGGGTGCGCCTGCACGACATCCTGGAGCAGCGCAACCCGACGATCCTCCCGCCGGCCGTCGGATGAGACTGCGACAGATCTGCCTGGTCGCGAGCGACCTGCGCCGCCGCGCCGACGAACTGACCGGCGTGCTCGGCCTTTCGGTCGCGTACCGCGACCCCGCGGTCGCGCGCTATGGGCTGCACAACATCGTGTCCCCGATCGGAAACGACTTCCTGGAGATCGTTTCGCCCACCACGCCCGGCACCGCGGCGGGCCGCTACCTCGAGCGCCGGGGCGGCGACGGCGGCTACATGGTGATCCTGCAGGCCGACGACGCGCTCACCGAACGGCAGCGGCTGGCGTCGCTGGGCATCCGTGTGGTCGAGACCATCGACCGGCCCACCTACCAGGCCACGCATTTCCATCCGGGCGACACCGGCGGCATCCTGCTGTCGATCGATTCGGTGCCGGGCGCGGATTGGCGCGATCCGGACTGCGACTGGCTGCCTGCCGGACCCGACTGGCGCACACACCGGCGCGAGGCCGTCGCGACGGCCTTGATCGGCGCCGAGCTGCAGTCCGACGACCCGGGCGCGTTCGCCGCGCTGTGGTCGCGGCTGCTCGGCATCCCCGTGGAGCCGGACCTGAGCCTTCGCCTGTCGAACGCCACACTGCGCTTCGTGCCCGCCGTGGACGGCCGGGGCCGCGGCCTGGGGGGCATCGAACTCGCCGCTGCCGACCGGCCGCGCGCGCTGGCCGAAGCCCATGCGCGGTCGCTGCCGGTCAGCGGGGACACCGTGCGGGTCTGCGGCACCCGCGTCGCACTGCGCGACATTCGTCGCGTCCCTTGACGCACGACAAGGCGCACGCGGGTCACCCGTCCTAGAGTCGACCCAGACGGAACAGGCCCGTGCACGGTCGTGCTCGCCGTTCCGTCGATCACAGCAGTCCCACAGGGGGAATCATGTCCGAGACGACCGGCGGCGAAGTTCTTGCGCGCATGTTGCAGGCCGAGGGCGTCGAGAAGGTGTTCGGCATCATCGACGGCACCTATTTCGGCTTCTACGCCAGTCTCCACAACCTGGGCATCGAGATCGTCACGCCGCGCCACGAGACCGCGGCCGCGCACATGGCCGGCGCCTACGCGCGACTGACCGGCCGGCTCGGCGTGTGCATGGCCAGCAACGGCCCCGGCGTCGCCAACCTGCTGCCGGGGCTGGTCGTCGAGCAGGCCGAGGGCAACCGCGTGCTGGCGATCACCAGCTGCCGGCGGCCGCAGATCCAGTACCCCGACCGCGGCGGCGCCTACCAGTGCTTCGACCAGGTCGGCGTGATCGGCCGGATCGCCAAGTGGAGCGAGGCGGTGCCGTCGTTCGAGCGGGTCGCCGAGATGGGGCGCATGGCGCTGCGCCACGTCTGGGAGGGTCGGCCCGGCGTCGTGCACCTGGACGTGCCCGAGAGCGTGATGAACGGCAAGGTCAAGGCCGACGTCGCCATCTGGCGGCCCGAGCAGTACCGGCGCACGCAGCCGCTGGAGCCCTCGCCGGACCAGGTCGAGCGGGCGGCGCAGATGCTGGCGCATTCGCCCGCGCCGATGATCCACGCCGGCAGCGGCGTGATCCACGCGGGCGCGTTCGAGGAGCTGCGCCGCGTCGCCCAGGCGCTGCACGCCCCGGTCACCACCAGCTGGGCGGCCCGCGGCGTGCTGGCCGAGACGTCCGAACTGGCGATCCCGATGATCTTCGTGAAGCTCAACCACGAGGTCCGCAACGACGCCGACACGGTGCTGGTGGTCGGCTCGCGGCTCGGCGAAACCGACTGGTGGGGCAAGCCGCCTTACTGGCGGGCGCCCGGCGAGCAGGCGATGATCCAGGTCGACGTCGACGGTCAGGCCCTGGGCGCCAACAAGCCGGCTGCGCTCGCGGTGATGGCCGATGCCCGGTGCTTCCTGGCCGCGCTCGCCGGGCGGCTCGAATCGATGCGCGACGCGATGCCGCTCGAGGCGCGGCGCCGACGGCTCGATCACTATGGCGCGGCGATGCGCACCGAGCGGGCCAAGCAGGACGAGCGGCTTCAGGACGCGTCGGTGCCGATGAACACAGCGCACATCGCACACACCTGCCAGCAGGTGTTCCCCGAGGGCTCGGTGCTGGTGGCCGACGGCGGCAACTCGACGATCTGGACGATGTTCTTCCACCAGGTGCGCGTGCCCAACCGACTGCTGTCGACGTTCAAGTTCGGCATGCTGGGCGCGGGCGTGTCGCAGGCGCTGGGCGCGGCCGCGGCGTTTCCCGACAAGCCGGTGTGCTGCATCATCGGCGACGGCGCGATGGGCTTCCACCCGCAGGAGATCGAGACGGCCGTGCGACTCGGCTCGCGGGTCGTCTACCTGGTCGTGTGCGACAAGCAGTGGGGCATGGTGAAGATGAACCAGCAGTTCACCCTCAAGCCGCTCAAGACGCTGATCTTCA
>CAYGZN010000117.1:0-8623 GCA_964354355.1 uncultured Burkholderiaceae bacterium
CGCGGCACCGGCGGCGGTCGGCGTGACGCCGCGCCGGTGCCGATCGAGCAGTGCCACGCCCAGGCGCTGCTCGAGCAGCCGGACCTGGACCGACAGCGGCGGCTGCGACATCGCCAGGCGCGCCGCCGCACGACCGAAGTGCCGCTCCTGCGCCACCACCCGAAAGTAGGCGAGCTGGCGCAGGTCGATGCCCTGAGTCCCCGGCGTCGCGGGACCATGAGATACGATTTTCATATCGAAACCAGTGGTTTCGAATATTTTACGTTCATCTCGTGGCCGGCTACCATCGCGGCACGCATTCCTCGCGCACCTTTGCCGGAGACACGTCATGACGGCCAACCGCCGCTCGCGCAACATCACCGAGGGCGTCGCGCGCGCCCCGAACCGCTCGATGTATTACGCAATGGGTTATCGGAAGTCCGACTTCTCGAACCCGATGATCGGCATCGCCAACGGGCATTCCACGATCACCCCGTGCAACTCCGGGCTCCAGACGCTGGCCGACGCGGCGGTCGAGGCCGTGCGGGCGGCGGGCGGAAACCCACAGACCTTCGGCACCCCGACCATCTCCGACGGCATGTCGATGGGCACCGAGGGGATGAAGTACTCGCTGATCTCACGCGAGGTCATCGCCGACTGCATCGAGACCGCGGTGCAGGGCCAGTGGATGGACGGCGTGCTGGTGCTGGGCGGCTGCGACAAGAACATGCCCGGCGGCATGATGGGCATCCTGCGCTGCAACGTTCCGGCGATCTACGTGTACGGCGGCACGATCAAGCCGGGGCACTGGAAAGGCACCGACCTGACGGTCGTGTCGGTCTTCGAGGCGGTCGGCGAGTTCTCGCGCGGCAAGATGAGCCAGGAGGATTTCGACGGCATCGAGCGCAACGCGGTGCCGGGCACCGGCTCGTGCGGCGGCATGTTCACCGCCAATACGATGTCGTCGTCGTTCGAGGCGCTGGGCATGAGCCTGCTCGGGTCCTCGACGATGGCCAACCCGGATCCCGAGAAACGCGATTCGGCGGCCCGTTCCGCGCAGGTGCTGCTCGAGGCGGTGCGGCGGGACCTCAAGCCGCGCGACATCGTCACCCGCAAGTCGATCGAGAACGCGGTCGCGCTGATCATGGCCACCGGAGGCTCCACGAACGCGGTGCTGCACTACCTGGCGATCGCCCACGCCGGCGGCGTCGAGTGGACGATCGACGACTTCGAGCGGGTGCGCCGCAAGGTGCCGGTCCTGTGCGACCTGAAGCCGTCGGGCCAGTACGTGGCCACCGACCTGCATCGGGCGGGCGGAATCCCGCAGGTGCTCAGGCTGCTGCTCGACGCCGGCCTGCTGCACGGCGAATGCATGACGATCACCGGCCGCACGATCGCCGAGGAGCTCCGCGACGTGCCAAGTGCGCCGCGCGCCGACCAGAAGGTGATCTTCCCGCTCGAGCGGGCGCTGTACCGGGAGGGACACCTGGCGATCCTCAAGGGCAACCTGTCCCCGGAGGGATGCGTCGCCAAGATCACCGGCCTGAAGAACCCGGTGATCACCGGACCGGCGCGCGTGTTCGACGACGAGCAGTCGGCGCTGGCCGCGATCATGGAGGACCGCATCAAGCCCGGCGACGTGCTGGTGCTGCGTTACCTCGGCCCCAAGGGCGCACCGGGCATGCCCGAGATGCTCGCCCCGACGTCGGCGCTGATCGGCGCCGGACTGGGCGAGTCGGTCGGGCTGATCACCGACGGCCGGTTCTCGGGCGGCACCTGGGGCATGGTGGTCGGCCACGTCGCACCCGAAGCGGCCGTCGGCGGCCCGATCGGCCTGATCCACGAGGGCGACCGGGTGACGATCGATGCGCACCGGCTGGTGCTGCAGCTCGAAGTCGACGACGCGGAGATCGCCCGCCGGCGCGCGGCATGGACGCCGCCTGCGGCCCGCTACACGCGCGGCGTGCTGGCCAAGTTCGCCAAACTGGCGTCCACGGCGAGCCGCGGCGCGGTCACCGACGGCGACTGAACCGGGGCGCCGTGTCGGGCGCCGGGCCGTAAGGCGTGCGGCTGTCCGTCCGGCGCACGCAGCGGCGTCAGCCGCGCCGGTGCGGAGAGTCGAACTGCTGGCGCACGCGCTGCTGTCGCAGGCGTTCGTGCTCGATCGCCTCGATCTTTCGACGATCGCGCCCGAACCAGCTTTCGAAGACCTCGAACCACAGGAAGGCCGCGGCCAGCGGAGACAGCACCCACCACCAGGACAGCTGCGCGACCGGGCCGATCTCGAGCCAGCGCAGCAACACCAGGACCACGCCAAACCACAACAGATACATGACTCGCGACTCCCGAACCGTCGGCGCGGACAGCCCGCCGACCGTCGCCGATTCTGGACGCCGGCGCGCGCCGGCGTCCACGCGCGCCGTACCGGCGGGCGCGGTCAACGCCTGAACGGCGGGTCACGTTAGAATTGCGTGATCCCCCCACTCGCTCAGGAGCATCCATGTCGCTGAAGATCTTCGTCCCGCTGACCGCTGCCGCGGTCCTGCTGGCCACCGGCCCCGCATCGGCCAGCATGGACCTGGCCAAGGCCAAGAACTGCACCGCCTGCCATGCGGTCGACAAGAAGCTGATCGGTCCGGCCTACAAGGACGTGGCGGCCAAGTACGCCAGCGACAAGGACGCGGTGGCCAAACTGTCCAAGAAGGTGCGCGAAGGCGGCGTCGGCGTCTGGGGCCAGATCCCGATGCCGGCCAACCCCCAGGTCAGCCCCGACGAGGCGACGACGCTGGTCAAGTGGGTGATGACCGCCAAGTAAGGCACTTCGTCCTCCATGCCAAACGGGCGCTGCGGCGCCCGTTTTGTTTTTTTGCAACACTTCGTTCACACGCGCGCCCGCCGGTCCGTCGCGATCGACCGGTGATCCCCACCCGAGCGGCCGGCCTCGGGGCGGCTCGCTACAGTCGGTTCCAACGACCCGGACACGTGACCGCCCGGGTTCGACAGGCCTCCTCTCCAGCCAAAGTACCGATTTCTTCCTCCCTGGCTGGTTTGCCCCGGACTCGTTCCGGGGCCTTTTTTTGGGCTTTCGCCGACCGCCAGTCCGCCGTGGTATGCCGGGCGTCGGGATCAAAGTAGAATCCGCGCACTTCAATGCCCAGGCGGCCCCATGGAATTCGACATCCTGCTGCAGCAGATCCTCAATGGCCTGGTGCTCGGCAGCGTCTACGCCCTGGTGGCGCTGGGTTACACGATGGTCTACGGGATCCTGCAGCTGATCAACTTCGCCCACGGCGACGTGTTGATGGTGGGTGCGATGGTGGGCGTGACCGTGGTGACGATGCTGGCCGGCTCGGGGCTGCACCCGGCCGTCATGCTGGTGATCGCGCTGGCCTGCGCGATCCCGGTCTGCGTGCTGCTGTCTCTGTTCGTCGAGCGCGTGGCGTACCGACCGCTGCGCAATGCGCCGCGGCTGGCGCCGCTGATCACGGCGATCGGCGTGTCGATCGTGATCCAGACGGTCGCGATGATCATCTGGAAGCCGAACCCCATCGTCTTTCCCGACCTGCTGCCGACCGATCCGATCGAATTCGGCGGCGCGCTGCTGGCGCCGAAGCAGTTGCTGATCCTGGTCGTCTCGGCACTGATGATGGCCGGCCTGATGCTGCTGGTGAACCGCACCAAGCTGGGTCGCGCGATGCGCGCCACCGCCGAGAACCCGCGCATCGCCGGCCTGATGGGCGTCAACTCCAACCAGGTGATCGCCGCGACGTTCGCGATCGGCGCCGCGCTGGCGGCGGTGGCCGGGGTGCTGGTCGCGATGAACTACAACATCGCGCAGTTCAGCATGGGTTTCATCCCGGGGCTGAAGGCCTTCACCGCGGCGGTGCTCGGCGGCATCGGCAACCTCGCCGGCGCGATGGTCGGCGGGCTGCTGCTGGGCCTGATCGAGAGCCTGGGGGCCGGCTACATCGGCGACCTGACCGGCGGGTTCCTGGGCAGCCACTATCAGGACATCTTCGCATTCGTGGTGCTGATCGTCGTGCTCGTGTTCCGGCCGTCCGGGATCATGGGCGAGCGCGTGGCCGATCGCGCCTGACGGAACGCGCCCGGGAGACCCTGATGACGAGCCTGTTCCCCTCCTTCAAGGACAGACCCGCGGCCGCCTACGGCGCCGTCTTGGTGATCGCCTGCGTGCTTGCCGTGCTGCCGTTCGTGGTCGGCGCGCACGGCAACGCATGGGTGCGCATCATGGCCTTCGCGCTGCTGTACGTGATGTTGGCGCTGGGCCTGAACATCGTCGTGGGCTACGCGGGCCTGCTCGACCTGGGCTACGTCGCCTTCTACGCGGTCGGCGCCTACATGTACGCGCTGCTCGCCTCGCCGCACCTGGCCGAGAACTTCGAGTGGATCCGCACCATGTTCCCCGACGGGCTGCACAGCTCGATCTGGCTGGTGGTGCCGCTGGGCGCGGCCCTGGCCGCGCTGTTCGGCGTGACACTGGGCGCCCCGACGCTGCGCCTGCGCGGGGACTACCTCGCAATCGTCACGCTCGGGTTCGGCGAGATCGTGCGCATCTTCCTGAACAACCTGAACTCGCCGCTCAACATCACCAACGGCCCGCAGGGCATCAGCAACATCGACCCGATCCGGATCGGCCCGCTGAACCTGGGCAAGCCTCACGAGATCTTCGGGATCACGTTCGAATCGGTCTACCTGTATTACTACCTGTTCCTGATCCTGGCGATCTTCTTCATCGTCGTGACGGTCCGGCTGCAGAACTCGCGGCTGGGCCGGGCATGGATGGCGATCCGCGAAGACGAGATCGCCGCCAAGGCGATGGGCATCAACACCCGCAACGTCAAGCTGCTGGCGTTCGCGATGGGCGCGTCCTTCGGCGGCGTCTCGGGGGCGATGTTCGCGTCGTTCCAGGGGTTCGTGTCGCCCGAGAGCTTCGTGCTGATGGAGTCGATCGTCATCGTCTCGATGGTCGTGCTCGGCGGCATGGGCCACGTCCCGGGCGTGATCCTGGGCGCCATCATCCTGTACGCGATCCCCGAGGTCCTGCGCTTCGTGGCCAAGCCGGTGCAGGAGGCCCTGTTCGGCCACGAGGTCGTGGCACCCGAGGCGCTGCGCATGCTGCTGTTCGGGCTGGCGATGGTGGTCATCATGCTGTACCGGCCGGCGGGCCTGTGGCCGTCGCCGCAGCACGGCCGCCGGGCGCCGCCCGCCGCGGCGACGGCCAGTCCGGAGGGCGCGCAATGAGCGCCCCGCTGCTGCTGGTCAAGGGGGTCAACAAGCGATTCGGCGGCCTGCAGGCGCTGGCCGACGTCGGCGTCACGATCCAGCCCGGGCAGATCTACGGACTGATCGGCCCCAACGGTGCGGGCAAGACGACGTTCTTCAACGTGATCACCGGGCTGTACACGCCGGACTCGGGCAGCTTCCAGCTCGACGGCCAGGCCTACGAACCGACCGCGGTGCACGAAGTCGCCCGGGCCGGCATTGCGCGCACGTTCCAGAACATCCGTCTGTTCGCGGACATGACCGCGCTGGAGAACGTGATGGTGGGCCGGCACGTGCGCACGCACGCCGGTGCGATCGGCGCGATGCTGCGGCTGCCCGCACAGAGGCGCGAGGAAGCGCAGATCCGCGAACGCTCGATGCAGCTGCTCGAGTACGTCGGCATCGTGCGCTACGCCGACTTCCAGGCCAAGACCCTGTCGTACGGCGACCAGCGCCGGCTCGAGATCGCGCGGGCGCTGGCGACCGACCCCAAGCTGCTCGCGCTGGACGAGCCTGCGGCCGGCATGAACGCGACCGAGAAGATGAGCCTTCGCGACCTGCTCGAGCACATCCGGCGCGACGGCAGGACGATCCTGCTGATCGAGCACGACGTGAAGCTGGTGATGGGGCTGTGCGACCGCGTGACGGTGCTGGACTACGGCAAGGTCATCGCCGAGGGCCTGCCGGCCGACGTTCAGCGCAACGACGCCGTCATCGAGGCCTACCTGGGAGCGACCCATGACTGAGGCGGTGCTGCAGGTCTCGGGCCTGAAGGTCGCCTACGGCGGCATCCAGGCCGTCAAGGGCATCGACCTGGAAGTGCGCGCCGGCGAGCTGGTCGCGCTGATCGGCGCTAACGGCGCCGGCAAGACCACGACGCTCAAGGCCATCACGGGCACGCTGCAGCCCAGCGCCGGGCAGATCGCGTTCTTCGGCAAGCCGATCAAGGGCCAGGGCTCGTACCAGCTGGTCGGCCAGGGCCTGGCGATGGTGCCCGAGGGCCGCGGCGTGTTCGCACGCATGACGATCCTCGAGAACCTGCTGATGGGCGCCTACACGCGCAACGACAAGGACGGGATCCAGTCGGACATCGAGCGCCAGTTCGAGACGTTCCCGCGTCTGAAGGAGCGCGCCGAGCAGCTGGCCGGAACGATGTCGGGCGGCGAGCAGCAGATGCTGGCGATGGCGCGCGCGCTGATGAGCCGCCCCAAGCTGCTGCTGCTGGACGAGCCGAGCATGGGCCTGTCCCCGATCATGGTCGCGAAGGTCTTCGAGGTGATCCGCACGGTTTCCGGCCAGGGCACCACGCTACTGCTGGTCGAGCAGAACGCGCGGCTGGCGCTCGAGGCTGCCGACCGCGCCTACGTGATGGACTCGGGGCTGATCACGATGACGGGCGAAGCCCGCCAGATGCTCACCGACCCGCGAGTGCGCGCCGCTTACCTGGGCGAAGCCGCGTAGCGGGCGGTTGCCGCGGATCGTCCGCGCTCGCCGCGTGCAGCCACCGTCGCGCGGCGGCAGACCGGTCCGCTCGATCCGCCGCTCGGACTGTCTGGCCGCTGCCCCGGTCCTCAGGCCGCCGCCGGGTTGGCGGTGTCGGCCGAGGTCGTGAACGCGTCGGCGAAGAAGGCGTCCGGCGGCAGTCCGCACTGCGCGGTGAAGTCCCGGCGGGCGGCGTCGACGACCACCGGTGCGCCGCACACGTAGACCTGGTGACCCGACAGGTCGGGAAGATCCTGCATGACGGCGCGGTGCACGAAGCCGACCCGCCCCGTCCAGCCGTCTTCGGGCAGCGCGTCCGACACCACGGGCACGTAGGTGAACCCGGGCAGCTCCGCACCCCAGCGCCGGCACAGCGCGTCCATGTACAGGTCGCGCGGTCGGCGCCCCCCCCAGTACAGCGTCATCGGTCGGATGATGCCCTTGTGTTGTGCGTGCTCGACGATCGCCTTGATCGGCGCAAACCCGGTGCCGCTGGCGACCAGCACGATCGGCCGGTCGCTGTCCTCGCGCAGGAAGAACGTGCCCAGCGGCCCCTCGAAGCGCAGGATGTCGCGCTCCTTGATTGGCGGCTGCGCGGCGCCGAACAGTGCGTCGGTGAAGCGCCCGCCCGGCATGTGGCGCACGTGCAGTTCGACCTGTTCGGCCAGGTGCGGCGCGCACGCCATCGAGTAGCTGCGGCGGGTGCCGTCCTTCAGGATCAGCTCCACGTACTGGCCGGCCAGGTACTGCAGGCGTTCGTTGGCGGGCAGCTGCAGGCGCACGAGGGCGACGTCGGGCGCGGCCAGCGTGATCGAGGCCACCCGGCACGGCATCTTGCGGATCGGGATGTCGCCGGCGGCCGCGACCACGCGCGCCTCGATCGACAGGTCCGAGCTCGGGTGCGCGCAGCACATCAGCGCCCACCCCTGCGCCGCCTCGGCGGGCGTCAGCGCCTTGACCTGGTGCGGACCCTGCCGGAGTTCGCCCGAGGTGACCCGGACCTTGCACGAACCGCAGGCGCCGTTCTTGCAGCCATAGGGCAGCACAACGCCCTGGCGCAGACCGGCCTCGAGCACGGTCTCGTCGGGCTGCACGTCGAACTGCTTGCCGCTGGGCATGACCTGGACTCGGTGGCTCATCTCGTAGAATCGTCGGGTGGACAATCGCAGGGGGTCGGCACGGGACCCGCATTATCGCTCACTGCCCGCGCGCTTCCGGCGCGCCCGCCTGCTGATCCTGGGCTGCGGGGACGTCGGCCAGCGGCTCGCGTGGCTGGTCGGCCACCGCATGCGCGTGTTCGGCGTGGTGCGGCGCGCAGAGTCGGCCGCTGCGGTGCGCGCCAGCGGCGCGGTGCCGATCGTGGTCGACCTCGACGACCGCCGGGCCGCGGCGCGCCTGGCCGGACTGGCCGATCGGGTCGTGCACAGCGCCCCCCCGCCCCCGACCGGCGATGACGACCCGCGCACCCGGCGCGCGATCGCCGCGCTGAGCCGCGCCCAGGCCTGGGTCTACCTGAGCACGACCGGCGTCTACGGCGACTGCGCGGGCGCGCGCTTCGACGAGACGCGCACCGTCGCGCCCGCCAGTGCGCGCGCCCGGCGCCGGGTGGCCGCCGAGGCGCGGCTGCGCCGGCACGCGGCGGCCAGCGGGGTCCGGGTCTCGATCCTGCGCGTGCCCGGCATCTACGCCGACGACCGCCTGCCGCTGGAGCGCCTGCGCCAGGGCACGCCGGCGCTCGCGCAAGGCGACGACGTGTTCACCAACCACATCCACGCCGACGACCTGGCGCGCATCGCACGCGCCGCGCTTGCGCGCGGGCGCTCGACGCGCGTCTACCATGCCAGCGACGACAGCGAACTGAAGATGGGCGAGTACTTCG
>CAYGZN010000118.1:0-8576 GCA_964354355.1 uncultured Burkholderiaceae bacterium
ACTGGTACACGTACTACGCGGGCGGCGCGGGCGGGCCGACGGCGATCAAGCAGACGGGGCTCAACGACCGTGTCTTCGCCATCGTCGAGGGCCATGCCAACGTGCCCAACGCAGCCGCCGAGAAGATCGAGACCGACTTCCGCGCCAAGACCGGGCTGGGGGTCTGGTACCCGCGGGCGTTCAACCAGATGACGATGCTGGTCGAGGCGATCAAGCAGGCCGGAGACCTCGACGCCAAGAAGGTCGGCGCCAAGCTCGAAGGCATGAAGGTCACCACCTACACCGGCGGGCCGGCGTACATGCGCGCCGACGACCACCAGTTCTTCCAGGACATGTACATCGCCAGCTTCGGGCCGCTGCCCGCGGGCGCCAAGTTCGACGAGGAGAAGACCGGCTGGGGCTGGACGACGGTCGGCAAGGTCGAGGCCAAGGACACGGTCCTGCCGACCACCTGCAAGATGGTCCGTCAGTGACGCCGGCGCGATAGCGCTCGCCGCGCGCGCCGGGCCCGGTCGATCGGGCCGGGTTTCGGCGCGCTCCCACGGGTCCCGCCACGTGACCGAACTGATCCTGTTCTCGACGCTCAACGGCGTGCTGTACGGCATGCTGCTGTTCATGATGGCCAGCGGCCTGACGCTGATCTTCAGCATGATGGGCGTGCTCAACTTCGCGCACGCCAGCTTCTACATGCTGGGCGCCTACTTCGGCTTCGAGATCAGCCGCCACATCGGCTTCTGGCCGGGGCTGATCGTGGCGCCGCTGCTGGTCGGGGTGGTCGGGGCCCTGGTCGAGCGCTTCGCGCTGCGCCGCGTTCACGTCTACGGGCACGTGGCCGAACTGCTGTTCACGTTCGGTCTGGCCTTCGTGCTCGAGGAACTGGTCCAGATGTTCTGGGGCAAGCTGCCGGTCGACTACCGGGTGCCGCCGGCGCTGGACTTCGTGGCGTTCACGATGTTCGGCACGACCTACCCCGCCTACAAGCTGTTCATGCTGGCCATCGCGATCGCGATGTTCGTGGTCCTGTTCGCGATCCTGACCCGCACGCGCGTCGGACTCATCATCCAGGCCTCGCTGACCCACCCGAACATGGTCGCGATGCTCGGCCACGACGTGCCGAAGGTCTTCATGCTGGTGTTCGGCGCTGGCTCGCTGCTGGCCGGCCTGGCCGGCGTGATCGCCGGGCCCGCGCTGGTCACCCAGCCCTCGATGGCCGCGCTGCTCGGGCCGATCCTGTTCGTCGTCGTCGTGGTGGGCGGGCTGGGGTCGCTGTCCGGCGCCTTCGTCGCGTCGCTGCTGATCGGCCTGATCCAGACTTTCGCGGTGGCGATGAACGTGTCGCTGTCCGAGGTCTTCGCCTTCCTGGGCGTGAGCCCGGCAGCCGGCACGCTGCTGGGCGACCTGTGGCGCGTGACCGTCGCGCAGGTGGCGCCGGTGATCCCGTACCTGCTGCTGGTGCTGATCCTGATCTTCCGGCCCACCGGGCTGCTGGGCACGCGCGACACATGAGCGACGCACTGCGACGCCACGGCGTGTGGATCGGGTTCGCGCTGCTGCTGGCGGTGCTGCCCCGCGTGTTCACCTCCGGCACGTCGCTGACGATGATGAGCCTGATGGGCATCATGATGGTGTTCGCGCTGAGCTACAACATGCTGCTCGGCCAGACCGGCATGCTGTCGTTCGGCCACGCCGTCTACTACGGGCTGGCCGGCTTCATCGCGATCCACGCGATGCGCACGTTCGTCGCCGACAAGCTGCCGATTCCGCTGCCGCTGGTGCCGATCGTCGGCGGCCTGGCCGGGCTGGCGTTCGGCGTCGTCTTCGGCTCGGTGTCGACCCGGCGCGCGGGCACGGCGTTCGCGATGATCTCGCTCGGCCTGGCCGAACTGGTGGCCGCCAGCTCGCTGGTGCTGCGCTCGTTCTTCGGCGGCGAGGAGGGCGTCACGGCCGACCGCTCGAAGCTGTTCCGGGTGTTCGACCTGAGCTTCGGGCCGCAGGTGCAGGTCTACTACCTGATCGCCGTGTGGACCTTCGTCTGCGTGCTGGCCATGTACGCGATCACCCGCACGCCGTTCGGGCGGATGTGCAACGCGGTCCGCGAGAACCCCGAGCGTGCCGAGTTCGTCGGCTACTCGACGCAGACGGTCCGCTGGATCTCGTTCTCGCTGGCGGGGCTGTTCGCCGGCGTGGCCGGCGCGCTGGCTGCGATCAGCTTCGAGATCATGAACGCGTTGTCGGTCAGCGCCGGCCAGTCGGGCGTGGTGCTGCTGATGACCTACATCGGCGGCGTCGGCCACTTCATGGGGCCGATCATCGGCGCGGTGCTGATCACCGCGCTGCAGATCTCGCTGTCGGACATCACCGGGGCCTGGATGCTGTATTTCGGGCTGATGTTCATCCTGGTGGTGATGTTCGTGCCGGGCGGCATCGCCGGCTGGATCATGCTGCACGAGCCGGTCGTCAAGGCCGGCCTGACCGGCCTGCTCGCCGTGCCGTACCTGACGGTGGCCGTGCCGATGGCCGCCAGCGCGCTGGGGCTGGTGGGGCTGGTGGAGCTGTCGCACCACATGCTGGTGAAGGCCGCCACCGAGGGCGGCAAGTTCAGGCTGTTCGGCGTGGCGGTCGACGGCTCCAGCCTGGTGCCGTGGCTGGTGATGGTGGCGATTGCGGCGGCGGGATTCCTGGTTGCACGCGCGCTGTGGCCGCGGGTCACGCATGCATGGGGGCAGGTCCACGACGAGCTCAAGCGCAGGGGCCTGCGATGACGGCGGCCGCGCTCGAGCTGGTCGACCTGCACAAGAGCTTCGGCAAGACGCCGATCATCCGCGGCGTCACGCTCGAGATCCAGCAGGGCGAGCGCCACGCGATCATCGGTCCCAACGGCGCGGGCAAGTCCACGCTGTTCCACCTGATCAGCGGGCGCATCCCGCTGACGTCGGGCGCGATCCGGCTCAAGGGCCAGGACATCACCGGCCAGCGACCCTACGAGATCAACCGCCGGGGCCTGTCGCGCAGTTTCCAGGTCACCAACATCTTCCCGCGGCTGTCGGTGTACGAGAACATTCGCTGCGGCACGCTGTGGTCGCTCGGTTATCGGTACGCGTTCTGGATGGGCGTGGACAAGCTGCGCGACGTGCGCGAGCGCACCGAATCGGTGATCGAGCAGATCGGCATGACCGCCCGCCGCGACAGCCCGGCCGGCGTGCTGACCTACGCCGAGCAGCGGGCGCTGGAGATCGGCGTGTCGATGGCCGGCGGCGCCGACGTGCTGATGCTCGACGAACCGACCGCGGGCATGAGCCGCTCCGAGACCAGCCGCGCGGTCGAGCTGATCCGCAAGGTGGCGCAGGGCAAGACGCTGGTGATCGTCGAGCACGACATGGGCGTGGTGTTCGGCCTGGCCGACCGGATCTCGGTGCTGGTCTACGGGCAGATCATCGCAACCGACTCGCCCGAGCGGATCCGCGGCAACCCGGCCGTGCGCGAGGCCTATCTCGGACAGGCGGAGGGGGCATGAGCGAGCCGCCGCGCGAGCGTTCCCCGAGCGAGCCGCCGCGCGAGCCCGGCTCGGTCGGCGCCGTACTGCTGCAGGTCGACGACCTGCACGCGTACTACGGCAAGAGCCACATCCTGCAGGGCGTGACGTTCCACGTCAGAGAGGGCGAGATCGTCAGCCTGCTCGGGCGCAACGGCGTGGGTCGCTCGACCACGATCAAGTCGATCATGGGCGACGTCGCGCCGCACGGCTCGATCCGGTTCCGCGGCGAGCAGATCGCGGGCCGCCGCCCGCACCAGATCGCCCGCCTGGGCCTGGGCTACGTGCCCGAGAACCGCGACATCTTTCCGTCGCTGACGGTGCGGCAGAACCTGCTGCTGGGGCAGAAGGACACGCGCGAGAGCAAGCGCTGGTCCACGGCCGACATGTACGAGCTGTTCCCCCGGCTGCAGGAGCGCGCGGACACGCCCGGCGGCATGCTCTCGGGCGGGGAGCAGCAGATGCTGACGATCTGCCGCACGCTGATGGGCGACCCGGACCTGATCATGATCGACGAGCCGACCGAGGGCCTGGCGCCGATGATGGTCGCGCTCGTGGGCGAGCTGCTCGAGCGCATTGCGCAGCGCGGCATCTCGATCCTGCTGGTCGAGCAGAAGCTGACGATCGCGCTGCGCATCAGCCACCGGCTCTATGTGATGGGCCACGGCAAGGTGGTCTTCGAGGGCACGCCCGCCGACCTGCAGGCCAACGCCGCGGTCCGCCAGGAGTGGCTGGAGGTCTGAGGGCCGGTATCATCGGGCCGATGAGCTCGCTGCTGGACGACCTCAACCGCAAGTTCGTGTCGCGCACGCCGCACATGCGCGAGATCGGCGCGCGCATCACGGCGGTCGAACGCGCGCGCGGCTCGATGACACTGCCGGCCCGGCCGCAATGGCTGGGCGATCCCGTTCGCGGCCTGCTGCACCCGGGCGCGCTGACCGTGCTGGCGGACTCCGCCTGCGGACTCGCGGTCGGCGCGGCGCTGACGCGACGCGCGCCCTATGCGACCCTCGACCTGCGGATGGACTACCTGCGCCCCGCGGGCCCCGGCCTCGACGTGCACTGCGACGCACACTGCTACCGGCTCACGCGCAACGTCGCGTTCGTGCGCGCTGAGGTCTGGCAGGTCGAACGGGACCAGCCGATTGCGGCGGCACAGGCGTCGTTCATGCTGTCGACCCCGGCGGGCTCGCGCCAGCCGCAGCAGGCGACGCCCGACGCGGCCTCCAAAGCGGCCCCGGACGCGGCCCCCGCGCCGGCGCAGGACGCCGAAGCCGGCATCTGGACGCCGCCCGCCGCGAGCGAGCCGGTGCTGCCGGGCAGCCCGATCCCATACGTCGAGTACCTCGGCATTCGCGTGGCGCCCGCGGGCGAGCAACCGATCTTCCGGCTGCCGTTCCACGAAAAGCTGATCGGCAATCCGCACCTGCCTGCACTGCACGGCGGCGTGGTCGCCGGGTTCGCCGAGACCGCGGCCACGCTGCACCTGATCCGCACGCTGCAGGGCGCGAAGTTCCCCAAGAGCATCGACTTCTCGATCGACTACCTCCGGGCGGGCCGCCCGGAGGAGACGTTCGCGGCCTGCGAGGTGGTGCGCGTGGGCGCGCGCGTGGCACTGGTGCAGGTGCGCTGCTGGCAGAAAAGCCCCGACCGCCCGATCGCCGTGGCCCGCGCGCATTTCCTGCTCACCACCCCGGACGCCGACGCGGGGCCGGCGGGTCCGCCTGCGGCGCCGGCCGAGCCGGCCGTGCTGCACGGCGACGGCATCCGCGCCTATCGCAACCCGCACGCGGCGGCCCCGGCGCAGCCGTACGGCGCACAGCGGGCGTCGATCCTGAGCGACGCGGGCTTCACCCGCGCGGCGCAGGAGATCACGCACTGGCCCGGCTACGCCGTCACGCCGCTGCACGACCTGCCGGGTCTGGCTGCGCGGCTCGGGATCGGCGCGCTGCACTACAAGGACGAGCGCGCACGCTTCGGCCTGAAGAGCTTCAAGGCGCTGGGTGGCGCCTATGCGGTGTTCCGGCTGCTCGAGCGCGCCATCGAGGCGCACAACGGCGGCCAGCGCGTGAGCTCGCAGCAGGTGATCGACGGCGCGTGGCGCGACCTCGTGTCGCGGATCACCGTGACCTGCGCCACCGACGGCAACCACGGGCGCTCGGTGGCCTGGGGCGCGCGGCTGTTCGGCTGCCGATGCGTGATCTACATCCACCAGACGGTCAGCGAGGCGCGCCGCTCGGCGATCGAGCAGTTCGGCGCCGAAGTCGTCCGCGTGCCCGGCAACTACGACGACTCGGTCCGGCACGCGGCCGCCGAGGCGCTGCGAAACGGCTGGACCGTGGTGTCGGACACGTCCTACGAGGGCTATCGCGACATCCCGGTCGACGTGATGCACGGCTACGGCGTGATGTCGCGCGAGATCATCGCGCAGCTCGAGCAGCCGCCCACGCACGTGTTCGTGCAGGCCGGCGTGGGTGCGCTGGCCGCATCGGTGTGCGCGGCGTTCTGGATCGAGTGGGGCGAGCGCCGGCCGGCGGTCGTGATCGTCGAGCCGAGCCGGGCCGACTGCCACTTCCGCAGCGGACTCGCCGGCCGCCCCGTCGCGGTGACCGGCGACCTCGACACCGTGATGGCCGGCCTGGCCTGCGGCGAAGTCTCGCCGCTGGCCTGGGAGATCGTGTCGGCGGCCGCGAACGCGTTCGTCGCCGTCGACGACCGCTACGCGCTGCAGGGCATGCGCGTGTTCGCCGCGCCGGCGGCCGGTGACCCGCCGATCGTCTCCGGCGAGACCGGCGCCAGCGGGCTGGCGGCGCTGCTGGCCGCCCAGGGCGACGACGCGCTGTGGCGCCTGTTCGGCCTGAACGCCGGTTCGCGCGTGCTGCTGATCGGCAGCGAAGGCGACACCGATTCGCAGATTTACCGTCAGGTCGTCGGCAAGGACGCGCACGAGGTGCTGGCGTGACCGAGGGCGCGCTGCGCATCGACGCCGATCGTCTGCTGGACCGGCTCGAGCGGCTGGCGCGCATCGGCGCGATCGACGGCGGCGGCTGCTGCCGGCTCGCGCTGACCGACGAGGACCGCGCGGGGCGCGAGCGGGTCGTCGGCTGGATGCGCGAGCTGGGCCTCGCGGTCAGCGTCGACCCGATCGGCAACGTGTTCGGACTGCGCCAGGGCGACGCGGACGTGGCGCCGGTGATGACGGGTTCGCACATCGACACGGTGCGCACGGGCGGGCGCTACGACGGCAACCTGGGCGTGCTGGCCGGACTCGAGGTCGTGCAGACCCTGAACGACGCATGCGTGACCACCCGCCGGCCGCTGGTGGTGGCGTTCTTCACCAACGAGGAAGGCGCACGCTTCGCGCCGGACATGCTGGGCTCGCTGGTCTACGCGGGGGGCCTGCCGCTGCAGGACGCACTGGTCGCGGTGTCGATCGACGGCAAGGCGCTGGGCGACGAGCTGCGCCGCATCGGCCAGGCGGGCGACGCGCCACTGGGATGTCCCCGGCCGCACGCGTTCGTCGAGCTGCACATCGAGCAGGGCCCGGTGCTCGACGCCGAGGGCGTGACGATCGGCGCGGTCCAGGACCTGCAGGGCATTTCGTGGCAGGAGATCACGATCACCGGCCAGTCCAACCACGCCGGCACGACCCCGCTGCGGCTGCGCCACGACGCCGGCTATTGCGCGGCCGCCGTCGCCACCTTCCTGCGCCGGCTGGCGCTCGACATGGGCGGCAGCCAGGTCTGCACGGTCGGCAAGATCGATCTGCACCCGAACCTGATCAACGTGATCGCGGCGCGCGCGCGGCTGACCGCCGACCTGCGCAACACCGACGAGGCACTGCTGCAGCAGGCCGAGGCGCGGCTGGAGGACTTCCTGGACCAGCTCGCCCGCGACGAGGGCGTCGAGATCCTGCGCCAACGCCTGGCGCGATTCGAGCCGGTGGTCTTCGACGCCGGCGTGGTGCGCACGATCGAAGCCGTCACGGCCCGGCTGGGCTACAGCCAGCGGCGCATGACCTCGGGCGCGGGGCACGACGCGCAGATGCTGGCCCGTGTGTGTCCGTCGGCGATGATCTTCGTGCCCAGCGTCCGGGGCATCAGCCACAACCCCGCCGAGCACACGGCGCCCGCCGACCTGGCCGCGGGCGCCCAGGTGCTGCTGCACACGCTGCTCGAGCTGGCATCGAGGGAGGACTGAATGGCACGCATCGTCACCGTCGGCGCCGCCCAGATGGGCCCGATCGCCCGCACCGATTCGCGCGGCGAGGTCGTCGCGCGGCTGCTCGCGCTGATGCGCCAGGCCGCCGCGCACGGCTGCGACCTGGTCGTGTTCCCGGAGCTTGCGCTGACCACGTTCTTTCCGCGCTGGTACTTCGAGCGGCAGGAGGACATCGACGCGTTCTTCGAGCGCGAGATGCCCAGCGCGGCCACGCAGCCGCTGTTCGACGCGGCCCGCGCGCTGCGCATCGGCTTTTGCCTCGGGTATGCGGAGCTGACCGTCGAGGATGGCCGCACGCGGCGCTTCAACGCGTCGATCCTGGTCGACAAGGGCGGCGCCGTCGTCGGTCGTTACCGCAAGGTGCACCTGCCCGGCCACGCCGAGCACGAGCCGTGGCGCCGGTTCCAGCACCTGGAGAAGCGCTACTTCGAAACCGGGAACCTGGGCTTTCCGGTGTGCCGCGCGTTCGGCGGCGTATTCGGCATGGCGATCTGCAACGACCGACGCTGGCCCGAGACGTACCGCGTGATGGCCCTGCAGGGCGCCGACATGATCCTGCTGGGCTACAACACGCCGGTGCACAACCCGCCCGCGCCGGAGCACGACGCGCTGTCGAACTTCCACAACCAGCTGGTGATGCAGGCCGGCGCGTACCAGAACGCAACCTGGGTCGTGGGCGTGGCCAAGGCCGGCAGGGAGGAAGGCATCGACCAGATCGGCAACTCGATGATCGTCGCACCCTCGGGCGAGATCGCGGCCGCGTGCACGACCAGCGGCGACGAGCTGGCGATCGCGCGCTGCGACCTCGACCTGACGCTGTCGT
>CAYGZN010000119.1:0-8567 GCA_964354355.1 uncultured Burkholderiaceae bacterium
CACTGCACGTCCGTGCCGCCGGCGTGCCGGTTCAGCACGCGCGCCAGCACGAACAGCAGGTCGGACAGCCGGTTCAGGTACTGCCGGCAGGTCGGCCGGACGGTCTCCGCGTGGCCCAGCGACACGACGGCGCGTTCGGCGCGCCGGCAGACCGTGCGGCAGACGTGCGCCTGCGCGGCGGCCCGCGAGCCGCCCGGCAGGATGAACTCCTGCAGCCGGGGCAGCGCGGCGTTCCAGTGCTCGAGCCACGCGTCCAGTTGCGCGACCTGCGCGTCGGCGACGTTCTCGTAGCCCGGAATGCACAGCTCGCCGCCCAGGTCGAACAGGTCGTGCTGGATCTCGAGCAGCGCCGCGCGCACCGGCGCCGGCAGGTCCTCGGTGACCAGCACGCCGATCGACGAGTTCAGCTCGTCGACGTCGCCCAGCGCCGCGATGCGCAGGCTGTCCTTGCCCGTGCGGCTGCCGTCGCCCAGCCCGGTCGTTCCGTCGTCGCCGGTGCGGGTCGCGATCCGCGTGAGTCGGTTGCCCATGCCGGGCATTGTAGCCCGCTGGATCGGGTGATTGACCCGCGTCAAGGACACGGGTGGCGAATGGGTGTCGAATGGCCTGCATGAAACCCTCGACCACCGGATCGCGCCCGCTCGGCTTTTCGCCGGGCCGCAGGCTGCAGCTCATGATGGACCCGCGCCACGACCCGTACCGGGCGCGCAAGAAACCGCACACGCCGGCCGTATGCCCGGATTGCGCGCTGGTGTGCCTGCGGGGCCGCTGGCAGCACGCCCCCGCGCCAGACAAGGCGCACCGCGAGCGGTGTCCGGCGTGCGCCCGGATCCACGATCGGTTCCCGGCCGGGTACGTGACGATCGAAGGGCCGTACGCGTGGGAGCACCGCGCCGAGATCCTGGAGACGGCACGGCACTTCGCGCAGCGCATGCAGGCCGAGCATCCGCTGGAGCGGATCATCGCAATCGAGGAGTCCGACGACAAGGTGGTGATCACGACGACCGACATCCACGTCGCCCAGGGCATCGGTCGCGCGCTGCATCACGCGTTCCACGGCAACCTGCACTACAGCTTCAGCGAGGGCGAGTACCTGCTGCGCGTGACCTGGGCCGCGTAGCCCGGGGGCGCCTCCTTGCGCGCAGCCCGGGTTTGCGCGCGTTCGCGCAGCGTGCCCGCGTCGCGCCCGGCTGCAGGCGTGGACGCGGCCTCAGGGCGGCTGGTGCCCGCGGTGCGCCCAGGCCGTCGTGTGCCGCTCGATCCACGAGAACAGCTCGTACATAACCATCGCCATCATGCCGATGACGGCCAGGCCCGCGAAGGCGAGCGGCATGCGCGACTGCGCGCCCGCGCTGAGCAGCAGGTGCCCGATCCCTTCGTTGGACGCGCTCATCTCGGAGACCGTCGTGCCCACGAAGGCCAGCGTGATCGCGACCTTCAGCGACGCGAAGAAGTACGGCATCGTGCGCGGCAGCCCGACCTTGAGCAGCACGTCGCGCCGCTTCGCGCCCAGCACGCGCAGCACGTCCTCGAGCTCGGGCTCGAGCGTGGCCAGCCCGGTCGCGACGTTGACCGTGATCGGAAAGAACGAGATCAGGAACGCGGTCAGGATCGCCGGCCCGGCGCCGATGCCGAACCACACGACGAGGATCGGCACCAGCGCCGCCTTGGGGACCGAGTTGAACGCCGTCAGCAGCGGGTACGCCGCCGAGTAGGCGATGCGCGACGAGCCGACCACGACGCCCAGCGCCACGCCGACCACGATCGACAGGCCGAAGCCGATCATCGTGGTCCAGAACGTGCGCCACGCGTTCGACAGGATCGGTCCGGCGTACTCGAGCAGCGCCGCGAGGATCGCCGAGGGCATCGGCAGCACGTATTCGCTGACGCGCAGCCCGCGGCAGGCCAGCTCCCACGCGACCAGGATCGCCGCGAGCAGCAGCAGCGGGGCGGCACGTTCGATCGGGCGGCGCGCGGCCATCGCAGGCAGGCCCCGTCAGCCGCGGCGGATCGAGCCGATCCGCTCGCGCAGCTCGTGCACCAGGTCCGTGAATGCAGCGCTGTACGTGACCTCGAGGTCGCGCGGGCGCGGCAGGTCGATGGCCCGCCTCGCGAGGATCCGCCCCGGACGCCGGCTCATCACGTACACCGTGTCGGCCAGGTACACCGCCTCGCGCAGGTCGTGGGTGACCAGCACCACGTTGAAGCGCTGCGCGCTCCACAGGTCGCGCAGCACGTTCCACAGCTCCTCGCGGGTGAACGCGTCGAGCGCGCCGAACGGCTCGTCGAGCAGCAGCATCCGCGGCTCGTGGATCAGCGCGCGGCAGATCGACGCGCGCTGCTGCATGCCGCCCGACAGCTGCCACGGGAACTGATCCTCGTAGCCCTGCAGGCCGACCGTGGCCAGCAGCCGGCGCGCGCGCTCGGCGTACTCGGCGCGTTTGTGCCTGAACCCGGTCCGGTACGGCTCGACGATCTCCAGCGGCAGCAGCACGTTGTCCAGCGTGGTCCGCCACGGCAGCAGCGTGGGGGCCTGGAACGCCATGCCGACGATCTTCAGCGGGCCGGCCACCGGCTGGCCGGCGACCGTGACGACCCCGCGCGTCGGGCGCTTCAGCCCGGTCGCCAGCTTCATCAACGTCGACTTGCCGCAGCCCGACGGGCCGACGATCGCAATGAACTCGCCCTCGCGCGTGGACAGCGTCACGTCCTCGATCGCGAACTCGCTGCGCTGAGCCGCCTCGTCGGAATACGCGAGCCAGACGCCGCGGAAGTCGACGAAGGCGGCGGACGCGCCGGCGGTGCTCACTTCGCGAAGATGTTGCGCAGGTCCCGGGACGGCAGCAGCGACGACGTGAAGATCCGCTCGGGCAGCACCCGCTCCTTCAGGCCGAACGCGTCGTTGACCTGCGAGGCCATCAGCGACAGGCGCGGACCGTTGACGTCGCCGAACCCCTCGGCCCGGGCGTCGGGCGTCGCCACCGAGCCCGCCAGCGCCAGCTTCAGCCGGCGCGTCTCGAGCGCGGGGTCGATGATCGGGTCGCGCTGCCTGACCGTCGCGATCGCGCCGGCCGGGTCCGCGAGCACGTCCCTGACCCCCAGCGTGAACGCGCGCAGGAACGCCTTGACCGCCTCCGGGTTCTTCTTCAGGAACTCCTCGGACGCGATGATCACGTTGCCGTACAGCTTCACGCCGTACTGCGAATACGGCAGGATCACCACGTCCTCGTCCTTGACGCCGCGGGCGTTCAGGTTCAGCAGCGACGTGAAGTAGAACCCGGTGATCGCATCGACGTCGCCGCGCACCAGCATCGTCTCGCGCAGCGGCGGGTCCATCGCGGTCCACGCGACCCGGGCCGGGTCGATGTTGTTCGCCTTCGCGAAGATCGGGAACGCCCTGCGGCCCGCGTCGAACACGGGCGCCCCGAGCTTCTTGCCGGCCAGGTCGGCGGGCGCCCGGATGCCCGACTTCTTCAGCGCAAACACCGCCGCCGGCGTGTTGTTGTAGACCATCATCACCGCGACCGGCTTGCCCGGCGCGCCGGGATTGTTGCCCCAGAACTCCATCAGCGCGGCCAGGTCGGCGAACCCCATGTCGTAGGTGCCCGAAGCGACGCGCGTGACCGTGCCGCCCGAGCCGTTGCCGGCGTCGATCGTCACGTCGAGCTTCTCCTGCCTGAAGTAGCCCTTCGCAGCCGGCACCAGGAACAGCGCCGCCGGCCCCTCGAAGCGCCAGTCGAGCTGGAACCGGATGCGCGTTTCCTGCGCCGCGGCCGGGCCGCCCGCACCGGCCAGCAGCCCCGCGGTCAGCAGGGCGGCCAGGATCCGCAACGGTTGGGGCAGTGCAGTCGCCATCGTCGAACTCCGTGCCGAAACCGGCGTCAGGGGTGGGTGGGGTTTGCGAGGCTCAAGACCCGCGCTGCGGCGGCGGTGGCGGCAGGCCGTGGCCCGCATTGTGCTCGCCCAGGCGCGGCGCGCCGGCGCGGATCGCCGGGCGCTGGCCGTCGAACGAAAGCGGCAGGCCGGTCAGGCGGAAGTCCTCGCCCGGCACCGGCTGCACGATGCCCAGCGCCTGGACCTGCGGCTCGCGCATCGCCTCGGGCAGCGTGTGGATCGGGGCGCAGGGCACGCCCGCCGCCTCGAGGCGCGCAAGCCACTGCGCCCGCGGCTGGCCGGCGAGCACCGCGCGAATCCGCCCGAGCAGCTCGGCCTTGTGGGCGAGCCGGTCCCGATTGGTGCGAAAGCGCGGATCGACGATCCACTCGGGGTGCGCCAGCACCGCACAGAACTTCTCGAACAGCCGGTCGTTTCCGACGCAGATCAGGAACGGCCCGTCGCTGCCGTCGAACGCCTCGTAGGGCACGAACGCCGGATGGCCGCTGGCGTGGCGCTCGGGCAGCTTGCCTTCGTTGAGCCACGCGTCGACCTTCTGGCCGGCCCAGCCCAGCGCGGTCTCGAGCAGCGAGGCCTGCACGATGCCGCCACGCCCGGTGGCGGCGCGCCGCTGCAGCATCGCCAGCGCGCCGATCACGGTCCACATGCCCGTGCCCTGGTCGCACAGCGACGCGCCCATGCGCACCGGCGGCCCATCGGGATCGCCGTTGATGCTGGACAGCCCGCTGTAGGCCTGGATCAGCGGCTCGTAGCCGGGGCGTCGCGCGTATGGCCCGGAGTCGCCGAACGCCGACATCGCGCAGTACACCAGCCGCGGGTGGCGCGCGCACATCGTTGCGCCGTCGATCCCCAGCTGCTCGGGCACGCCGGGGCGCAGGTTGTGCACCAGCACGTCGGCATCGGCCACGATCGCGTGCAGCGCTTCGATGCCGGCGCTGCCCTTCAGGTCGATCGTCACCGATTGCTTGCCGCGGTTGAACACCTGGAACATCAGCGCGTCGCCGTGGCGGAACGCCAGCCCCATCTGGCGCGCGTCGTCGCCGCCTTCGGGCCGCTCGATCTTGACGACCCGCGCACCGAGGTCGGCGAAGATCGCGCCGGCGAACGGGCCTGCCAGGACCTGGCCCAGCTCGACGACCTTCAGGCCGGCCAGCGGCAGTACGGCAACCGGTGGATCCGTCATCGCCTGTTCGACCTCGATGGGTGCCTGCGCGACCCCGGGCATGGGCAACGTCCGGTGGTGTTTCATGCCCGCATTATTGCGAAAATCGGCCGCATCGTTCGGCACGGCGTCGTGCTAGGCTTTTTGCTTGCGTATACGGGGTGGGGCGAGCCATGGCCGTTTCAGCGATGAATCACTTCACGATCCTGACCGACGATCTGGACGCGACGCTCGCGTTCTACGCCGACCTGCTGGGACTGACGCCGGGCGCGCGACCGCCGTTCACGTTTCCCGGCGCGTGGCTGTACGCCGCAGGGGGCGGGGAGGCGATCCTGCACGTCGTGGCGGGGCGCGATCGGCGCCTCCTCGTGCCGGGCGTCATCGACCACATGGCGTTCACCGCGCACGGGCTGGCCGGCGTGCTGCAGAAGCTGCGCGACCGCTCGATCGCCTACGACCTGCGCCGGCTGCCCGCCTACGGGACCTGGCAGCTGTTCTTCCTGGACCCCAACGGCGCGAAGGTCGAGCTCGATTTCGACCCGGCCGAGCACGAGCGCGCCGAGCCGTCCTGAGCCCGCCTCCGCACCGGACTGTTTCGCCCCGCTGCGGGCCCGTCAGCGGCCGCCCGGCGCGCCGGCGCGAAACCAGGCGTCGATCAGCGAACGTTCCGGTTCGGTGATCCCGGTCAGGTTGCCGATCGGCATCGCGCGCGTCGCGACGGTCTGCTGGTGGATCGCCTGCGCGTGCCGCACGATCGCCTCGTCCGAGTCGAGCACCACGTCCCGCGGCGCCGCGGCCAGGCCCTCGAAACGCGGCACGCGGGCGTGGCAGGCGACGCAGCGCCGTTCGATCACCTGCCTGACCCGGCCGAAGTCGGCGTCGCCCGCCGCGGCCCCCGGCGCCGGAGCGCGCTGCGGCATCGCCAGCACGAACACGCCCGCGAGGGCGGCCGCGCCGGCGATCGCCAGCGCCGGCTTCGCCTGCCCGCGGTGACGCAGCACCACGAACAGGCGGATCAGTGCGCCGGCCAGCGACACGCCGACCAGGGCCAGCCAGTTCCAGCGGTGCTGGGTCAGGGTCGCCGCGTGGTGGCCGATCATCGTGAACAGCACCGGCAGCGTGAAGTAGGTGTTGTGCACGCTGCGCTGGCGACCGCGGATCGCGTGGATCGGATCGGGCTCGCGACCCTCGCGCCGGGCCCGCACCAGGTCCTTCTGGCCCGGGATGATCACGAAGAACACGTTGGCCGCCATGATCGTGCCCAGCATGGCGCCGAAGTGCATGAACGCCCCGCGCCCCGAGAACAGCTGGCACAGGCCCCAGGCGGCCAGCGCACACAGCGCGAACAGCACGCCCGCCAGCAGCGGCTCGCGGGCCCCGAGCGGCGATCGGCACAGCCGGTCGTAGACGAGCCAGCCGCCGGCCAGGAAGGCGGCCGCGATCGCGACCGCCGTGCCGGGGGTCAGTGCGGCGACCGCCGGATCGATCAGGTACACGCGCGCGCCGAACCAGTAGACGAGCACCAGCATGAACAGGCCCGACAGCCAGGTCGAATAGGCCTCCCACTTGAACCAGTGCAGCGGCTCGGGCAGCTCGGGCGGGGCTGCCGAGAACTTCTGTGCACGGTAGAATCCGCCGCCGTGGACCGCCCAGACCTCGCCGGCGATGCCCAGCCGCTGCGCTTCGGCGCGGTCGCGCGGCGCCTGCAGATGGGCGTCGAGCCACACGAAATAGAACGATGCGCCGATCCACGCGACGCCCGTGATCACGTGGAACCAGCGCCCCAGCAGGCTCAGCCACTCGAGCGCGTAGGCCGCCATCGCACCGACGCAGGGGGCTGTGGCGCGGCTAGCTGCCGCGGTAGGTCGAGTAGGCCCACGGCGACACCAGCAGCGGCACGTGGTAGTGCCCGGTGGCGTCGGCGAGCCCGAAGTCGATCGTGACCCGGTCCACGAACGGCGGCTCGGGCAGGCGATCGCCACGAGCGCGGAAGTAGTCGCCGGCGCCGAACACCAGCCGGTAGCGGCCCGGGCGGACCGCGTCGTCCTTCAGCAGCGGCGCGTCGGTGCGGCCGTCGGCGTTGGTGATCGCCTCGCAGACCGGCGTCCAGCCGTCGCCGTGCGCGACGTGCAGTTCGATGCGCACGCCGGCCGCCGGCACGCCGCGGCTGACGTCGAGCACGTGGGTCGAGAGTCTGCCCATCGGGGAATCTCCGGTCGCTGTTCGAGGCGGGCTTCACGGGCCGATCGGCCCGCCGCTGCGGGAATGATGCCACGCCGGCACAGCGCTGCGCCGTGCAAAGACACCACGCAAACGGGACACGACACGCCGGTTCGTGAGTAGAATCGCGTCTGCGCTCATGCCGCACCCGCACCGCGTGCTCCGCACGCGAAGGTTTTCAACCGAAACAATGGGAACCCCTATGGCAACCTCGACCAAGAAATCCGCCGCCAAGAAGCCTGCCGCCAAGAAGCCTGCCGCCAAGAAAGCCGCTGTGAAGAAGGCCGCCGCCAAGGTGGCCACCAAGGCTCGCAAGGTCGCTGCGCCTGCAGCCGCCAAGCCCGTGGTCAGCCCGTCCCCGATGAAGCCGATCACCAAGCCGCTGAGCAAGCAGGGCTTGGTCGCCCACCTGGCCGAGAGCGCCGCAGTCGAGATTCGCGCGGTCAAGGCGGTGCTCGCCAACCTCGAGGCGACGATCCTGGCGTCGCTGAACAAGCGGGGCGCAAGGACCTTCACGTTCCCCGGCCTGTTCAAGGCGACCGTCATCACGGTGCCGGCCAAGCCCCAGCGCAAGGGCATCAACCCGTTCACCAAGATGGAGCAGGTCTTCGCTGCGAAGCCTGCCTCCACCAAGGTGAAGGTCCGCATGCTCAAGCGCGCGCAGGACGCCGCCAAGTAAGTCCGCCACGCCCGCGTGCCCGCGGCCCCCAGCGGGGTTTGCGGGCACGCTGCGCCCCGATCCGGGCCGCCGTCGGCGGCCGTGCCCGTGCCCGCCCGAGTCGACCGGTGCCACGCGATGAACGACGCGCCCGATCCGCCTGACGACACGAGGCCCGGCCTGTCGGGCGACCCGCCATACAAGGCCCTGACGCGGCACCTGCCCGAGCCGCGCTTCGTTGCGCTGCCCGGCTACCAGCGCCTGGAGCCCGCGCAGATGCTCGAGCGCGCGCAGCGTTTCTACGACCAGATGGCCGCGCGCAGGACGACCCGTCAGTTCAGCCGCGACCCGGTCCCGCGTCGCCTGATCGAGCTCGCGATCCTCACCGCCGGCACCGCGCCCTCCGGGGCGCACCGCCAGCCGTGGCGCTTCGTGGCGATCGACGACCCGGAGCTCAAGCGCCGACTGCGCGAGGCCGCCGAGCAGGAGGAGTACCGCACCTACAGCGAGCGGATGACCGACGAGTGGCGCGAGGCGCTGCACACGCTGGGCACCGATCACGTGAAGGAGCACATGACCGACGCGCCCTGGGTCGTGGTGCTGTTCGCGCAGAAATACGGCATCAACCCCGAC
>CAYGZN010000120.1:0-8534 GCA_964354355.1 uncultured Burkholderiaceae bacterium
CTCGACTGCCGCGTGCGTCGCGTGCAGCGCATCCTCGACCCGCGACTTGCGCTCCTTCATCTCGGTCTCGGTCGCGGCGCCGACTTTGACCACCGCGACACCGCCCGACAGCTTGGCCACCCGCTCCTGCAGCTTCTCGCGGTCGTAGTCGCTGGTGGCGTCGCGGATCGCCAGCCGGATCGCCGCCACGCGGGCGTCGATCGCCGTTGGTTCGCCGGCCCCCCCGATGATCGTCGTGTCGTCCTTGTCGATCTCGACGCGCTTGGCCCGGCCCAGGTCCTCCAGGCTCGCCTTCTCCAGCGACATGCCGGCTTCCTCGGCGATCAGCCGCCCGCCGGTCAGCACCGCGATGTCCTCGAGCATCGCCTTGCGGCGGTCGCCGAAGCCCGGCGCCTTGACCGCGCAGGCCTTGAGCACGCCGCGCAGCGCGTTGACGACCAGCGCCGCCAGCGCCTCGCCCTCGACCTCCTCGGCGATCACCAGCAGCGGCCGGGCGGCTTTGGCGACCTGCTCGAGCAGCGGCAGCAGTTCGTGGATGCCGGCGATCTTGCGGTCGCAGATCAACACGAACGGGTCCTCGAGCACGACCCGCTGCTTGTCCGGGACGTTGATGAAGTACGGCGACAGGTAACCGCGGTCGAACTGCATGCCCTCGACGACTTCGAGCTCGCTCACGAGTCCCGAGCCGTCCTCCACGGTGATCACGCCCTCGTTGCCGACCTTCGCCATCGCCGAGGCGATCAGCTCGCCGATGGTCGGGTCGTTGTTGGCCGAAACCGTCGCGACCTGCGCGATCTCCTTCGGCGTGGCGCAGGGGCGCGCGGTCTCGCGCAGCGACGCGACGACCGCCTCGACCGCACGGTCCACGCCGCGCTTGAGGTCCATCGGGTTCATGCCCGCCGCGACGAACTTCATGCCCTCGAGCACGATCGCCTCGGCGAGCAGCATCGCGGTCGTCGTGCCGTCGCCGGCGATCTCGGAGGTCTTCGCGGCGACCTCGCGGACCAGCTGCGCGCCCATGTTCTCGAACGGGTCCTCGAGCTCGATCTCCCTGGCCACGATCACGCCGGAGTTGATGATCGTCGGCGGCCCGTAGGCGCGCTGAAGCACCACGGTGCGCGCTTTCGGGCCCAGCGTGACCTTGACCGCCCTGGCCAGCGTGGACACGCCCCGCACGATCTTCGCGTGTGCCTCTTCGTCGAACAGCAGCATCTTCGCAGCCATGACTTTCCCCATCTCGAATGGATGACGACGACCAAGCTAGCAGGGCGGCAGCGCCGGGCCATTGATGAGCGTCAAGCCGCTCGCGTCCAGTCGGCGCCGGGCCGCCGCCGCACGACGCCCGGTCGTCCGAGGGTCCCGTCCGTATAATCGGCGCAAGAACCAACGGACCGAGGGGACAGACCGATGAATCGCTGGATTCGCAGGGCGGCCGCCGCCGCTGCCATCGCCGTGCTCGTCGGCGTCGCGCACGCGCAGCCCTTCCCCGGCAAGCCGTCGTCGACGATGCTGGCGGTGCTGGCCAAACCGGACGTGCGCGAGAAGATCGCCGCGGCGGGCGTCGACGTCGATCCGCTCGATTCCGCCGGGCTCGCGCAGGCGATCGACGCCGAGATCAAGCGCTGGGCCCGCTGGGTCAAGGACGCCAACATCCAGCCCGAGTAGCGCACGAGCGATCCGGACTGCACCGATGCCTGCCCTGACACCCGATCGACTCGCGCGCCGCTGCGACCCGGCCGACATCCCTTTCGAGACCACGGCCGAGGCGGCCGGGCCGGCGGCGCTGGTCGGCCACACGCGGGCGCTGCAGGCGATCTCGTACGCCGTGGATGTCGAACTCGAGGGCTACAACCTGTTCGTGATGGGCGAGGCGGGCGTCGGCAAGACCCGGTTCGTGCGCAGCGCGATCGCGCGCCACGCCAAGGGCAGCGAGCACGCCGACTGGGTCTACCTGAACCACTTCGCCGAACCGGACCGGCCGATCGCGGTCGGGCTGCCGCAGGGGCGCGGATCGAAGCTTCGCGAGGACATGCGACGGCTGGTCGACGAGCTGAAGGCCACGATCCCGGCGGCGTTCGAGTCCGACGACTACCGCGCCGAGGTCGAACGGATCCAGGCCGAGATGGCCGAGCGCCAGACCCAGGCGCTGTCGGCGCTCAACGACGAGGCCACGCGCGACGGCATCGCACTGGTGCGCACGCCCAACGGCTTCTCGCTGGCGCCGGTCAAGGACAACGACGTGATGAGCCCGGACGACTTCGGCAAGCTGCCCGAGGCCGACCAGAAGCGGCTGCGCGAGCGCATCGAGGCGCTGCAGGAGCAGCTCCAGCGCGTGATGCGCGAGGGCATGCGGCTGCGCAAGGAACAGATCGAGCGCGTGCGCAAGCTCAACCACGACACGACCGAGTTCGCGGTCGGCCACGTGTTCGACGAGATCCGTGCCGAGTGGGCGCAGCCCGGCAAGGTCCACGATTGGCTGGCGGCGGTCCACGCCGACGTGCTCGAGAACGCCGACGACTTCCTGCGGGCCGCCAAGGACGCGCCGGCCAATCCGTTCGTCCCGCCGCCCGATCTGGCGCGCTACGAGGTCAACCTGCTGACCACCCGCAGCGGCGACGACCCTGCCCCGATCATCGAGGTGGAGTTCCCGACCCACGCCAACCTGATCGGGCGCATCGACTACCGCGCGCAGTTCGGCACGCTGATCACCGACTTCCGGCTGATCCGCGCGGGCGCGCTGCACCGCGCCAACGGGGGTTACCTGCTGATCGACGCGCGCAAGCTGCTGACCGAGCCGTTCGCGTGGGCCAGCCTCAAGCGCGCGCTGTACCGCCGCAGCATCCAGATCGAATCGATCGCCGAGCAGTACGGCGCGGCGTCGCCGGCGCGGCTCGAGCCCGAGCCGATCCCGCTGACCGTCAAGGTGATCCTGTTCGGCGAGCGCGAGCTGTACGAGCTGTTGAGCCGCTACGACCCGGATTTCGCCCGCCTGTTCCGCGTGGTGGCCGACTTCGACGACGACCTGGCGCGCGACGGCCCGGCGCACGCCGGGCTGGCCGGCGTGATCGCCGCCGAGTCGCAGGCCCGACGGCTGCTGCCGCTGGACCGGGCCGCGGTGGCGCGGGTCATCGACTTCGGTTCGCGCCTGGCCGGTGACGCCACCCGGGTCACGGCCCAGGTGCAGCGGCTGCTCGAGCTGGCCGTCGAGGCCGACCAGGTCGCTCGCCGCGGTGCGCGTGCGCGGGTCGGCGTCGCCGACGTCGAGGCGGCCTGGGCTGCGCAGCGCGATCGCGCTGCGCGCGCCCAGGGCGAGTACCAGCGCGCGGTGCTGCGCGGCGTGCTGATGATCGACACGGCGGGCCAATGCGTCGGGCAGGTCAACGCACTGGCCGTGCACGAGGTCGCCGGCCAGGTGTTCGGGCACCCGAGCCGCGTGACCGCGACGGTCTGGCCCGGCGAGGGCCGGATGATCGACATCCAGCGCGAGACGCGGATGGGCGGCGCGCTGCACACCAAGGGCGTGCTGATCCTGTCGTCGTTTCTCGCGGCGCGCTACTCGGCGCGGCGACCGCTGGCGCTGAATGCGAGCCTGGTGTTCGAGCAGAGCTATGGGCCGGTCGAGGGCGACAGCGCCACGGTTGCCGAGATCTGCGCGGTGCTCTCGGCGCTGTCGGGCCTGCCGATCCTGCAGTCGTTGGCAATCACCGGCTCGATGAACCAGCTGGGCGAGGTGCAGCCGATCGGTGGCGTCAACGAGAAGATCGAGGGGTTCTTCGAGCTGTGCGCCGCGCGTGGCCTGTCGGGCGGGCAGGGGGTCATCGTGCCGGCTGCCAACGTCGATCACCTGATGCTGCGCGACGACGTGATCCGCGCGGTCGCCGACGGCCGCTTCCACGTGCACGCGGTATCCCACGTCGACGAGGCGGTCGCGCTGCTGACCGGCGTGCCGGCCGGCGCCGTGGGTGCCGGCCCGGGCGAGCCCAGCGTCAACGGTCGCGTTGCCGCCCGGCTGCGCGAGCTGTTCGAGCTGCGCGGCAACGGCCGCGCGGGCGCGGGTGCGCGCGGCGGCGGTCGGGCCCTGGTCCGCGTCGTCACGCGCGATGCGGGCGGCGGCAGCGGGGCTGGGCGCAGGCGAGGCGGCGGCGATGGATGAGCACCGCGTCGCGCGCGTGGTCGTCGCGATCGACCCGGCGCAGCTTCGCGCCGCGCCGCTGGAGGCCGCTGCGCGCCTCGCGCGGCACCTCGACCTGGAGATGACGGCACTGCTGATCGAGCAGGAGACGCTGCTGCGGGTCGCGTCGCTGCCGTTCACCCGCGAATTCAGGCTGGCTTCGGGCCGCTGGCAGAGCTACGAGGCGCACGACGTCCGGCGCGCCTTCGAGGACCTGTCGCGGCGATCGCAGCAGCTGCTGCTCGAGGTCGCCGACCGTTTCGGCGTGAAGGGCCGGTTCGCGACCGCGCGCGGCGAGTTCCCGAGCCGCGCGATCGAGCTCTCGCACGGCTCGGACGTGCTGGTCGTCGACCGTGCGCCGCAGCCGGGCGTGGCCGCGCGCAGCTACGTGCGGGTGGCGCTGCTGTTCGACGCGAGCCCCGCCGCCGTGCGGGCGCTGCCGTCGGCCCTGCAGCTGGCGCAGGCCGTGGGCCGCCCGCTGCGGGTGGTGGTGCCGGCGGACAGCGCGGCCACCTATGCGCAACGCTGCGCACTGGTGCGCGCGGTCGCCGACGGGCCGCTGGCGCGCATCGAGCTGGTGGCGCTGGACGTTGCGCCGGGCGCGAGCAACGCCACGCTCGATGCGGCAGCGCTGGCACGCCTGCACCGGGCGCTGGGCGACGGCGAGACCACGTTGCTGGTCTGGCCCGGCTCGGGCGACGCGCCGCGCCCCGGCGAACCGCGCCCCGGCGGCTCCGACCGGCCGCGCGGCGCGCGGCCCGGACTTGAGGATGACCTGGGCGGCCTGGCCGCCACCGTGCGCTGCTCGCTGGTGCTGATGCGCTAGCTGCGCTCAGGCGGCCAGCACCGGGTCGAAACGGACCCGCCAGCTGCCGTCGGCCTGCCGCACGAAGTCACCGAGCAGCCGGTCGGCGTCCGCCGGCGACAGCCCCGAGAGCAGGCCCTCGGCGGCGTTTTCGGGCGCACCCCGAACGTACAGCTGCGTGACCAGCGAGCCGCCTGCGGCGGTCGTGATCTGGAAGTGGATGTGCGGCGTGCGGCCGGTGTAGGCCACCGGCCGGATGGTGCGAAAGCGGTAGCGGCCCTGTGCGTCGGTCAGCGTACGGCCGTACGCGCGGAACAGCGGGTCGATCGGCGCGCCGGCCCGATCCATCGGGTGGTGGTACCGGCCGCGCGCATTGCACTGCCAGATCTCGACGCTCGCGTTCGCCAGCGGTGTGCCGGCGGTGTCCCGGACCACGCCTTCGACGATGGCGAGTTCGCCCTCGGCGCGACGGCCGTCGCGCTCGATCACGAGGTCGCTGCCCGCGTCGCGCGGCACCTGCAGCGGGTAGTAGGGTCCCTTCGACTGCCGGGGCGTCGGTCGCAGCGCACCCTCGGCGCGCGCCGGCGCGGCGCGCAGGGCGAGCGCGGCCGCGAGCGGGGCGGCGAGCAGCAGTCGCCGCTGCCGCTGTCGCGCGCCGCGCGCCGATGGTGGCGGGTCGGCCGTCGGTGGGCTGCCGATCGTCGGGTCGAGCGGCTCGGTGTCGAGCGTGCGTGCGGTCATGGGCGTTCCCCGTCCTGCGCCGACTATACCGCCGGTGCCCCCGGCTCGTGGCAGAATCCCGCCCAACCTCATGGGGTGGGTCGCGTTGCAGCGCTGGCTTGACAGACTGAGCAGGGACATCGCCCATGCAGCGCGCAGCGGCGTGGCCATCGAGCCCGCCGCGCTGGCCGCGCGGTTCCTCGCGTTCGGCCTCGGCTACTGGGCCCTGGCCCGCTACGGGGTGCACCACAGCCCGGAGGTGACGGGCGCGACGCTGGTGTGGCTGCCGGCCGGGCTCGCGGTGGCGGCCATGTACCGGTGGGGCTGGCCGATGCTGCTGCCCGTCGCCGTGGTGGTGCTCGTGATGCAGGTGGGCACGGGTGCGCCGCTGTCGGCCGCCGTGATCATCGCACTCGCCAACGCGCTGGCGCCGCTGGCCGGCGTGCGGCTGCTGCGGGACCTGCGGTTCGACACGCATTTCGCGCGTCGCCGCGATTTCCTGAAGCTGGCCAGCAGCGCCGCCGTCGTTTCGCTGGCGTGCGCCGTCGCCGAGGCGCTCGCGTTCCGGGTCGCGCAGCTGGCGGGCTCCGGGGAAGTCTGGCAGCACATGCTGCAGGACCTCGCCGGGAATGCGCTGGGCATCATGCTGCTGGGCCCGCTGCTGCTGGCGCCCCGCCCGGGGCCGCTGCGCGACCTGGGCGGCCAGCACGCCGCGCGCGTCGCCGCCCTGTTCGCAATGTTCGTGGCCGCCGCGTTGCTGCTGCTGCAGTCCGGCCGCGTCGCCAGCGGTCCCGCGGTGACCTTCGCCGCGACCGTGTTCGCGCTGACGCTGCTGATGCTGATGGTCTGGGTCTCGCTGCCGCTGGGGGTTCGCCGCACCTGGTTCACCGTGTGCATGGTGTGCCTGCTTGCGACACAGGTCACCTCCGGCGCGCGTGGGCCGTTCGTGCTGGCCGATCCGGCGCAGGCGCACTGGCTGCTGTGGCAGTTCAAGGCGCTGGTCGTGGGACTCGCGGTGCTGATGATGGGCGCGCACCAGGAGCAGCGCCGGCTGCAGCGCGCGCTGTCGCAGCGCGAGCGCCAGCTGCGCGCCGTGTTCGAGCAGAGCAACGCCGGCATCGCGGTCAGCGAAGCCGGCCGTTTCGTGATGGTCAACGAGGCGTTCTGCCGGATGCTGGGCTACCGTCAGGACGAGATCATCGGCACGCACTTCCTGCGGATCACGCACCGCGACGACCAGGCCGTCAACTCGTCCCTGCTGCGCGACCATCTGGAGCGCAACGTGCGGGTCTCGGAGTTCGAGAAGCGGTACGTGCACAAGGACGGCCACGCCGTGTGGTGCCGCATCGCATTCACCAGCCTCGAGCCCGACCCGGGCCAGCCGCTGCGCATCGTCGCGGTCGTGATGGACATCTCGGACCGCAAGCGTGCGGAGGCCGCGCTGCAGGCCCAGCGGGAGCGGCTGCGGCTCGTGTTCGAGGCCACCGGCTCGGGCATCTGGGACCGGGACCTGGTCGCGAACCGCACCGAGTTCTCGGAGTCGTTCAAGCGGATCCTCGGCTATCCGCCCGACGCCGACTTCGCGCGAGAGTTCCTCTTCGCGGACTGGCTGCATCCCGACGACCGGGAGCGCGCGCTCGCGGCGCAGCGCGCGCAGCTCGAGCAACGCGTGGCGTTCGACCAGGAGTACCGGCTGCGTCGCGCCGACGGCAGCTACGTGTGGGTGCACGGCGTGGGCAACGCGGTGTGGGACGCCGGCGGACGGGCGCTGCGCTTTTTCGGCGCCATCTCCGACATCGACGCCCGCAAGCGCGCCGAGGTGGCGCTGCGCGAGAGCCGCGAGCGACTGTCCGCAGTGATCGACTCGGCCACCGACGGCATCGTCGTGGTCGACGACCAGGAACGCGTCGTGCTGTTCAATCCGGCCGCCGAGGCGCTGTTCGGCCTCCCGGCCGCGCAGATCGTGGGCCGCAGCGCGCGAGCGCTGGCGCCCGAGCGGCTGCGCAGCGCGGGCTACGTGCCGGTGGCGGCCTTGGCCGACGCGGCGCGCAGCCGCCGCGAGTCCGGCCACGGCACGACCGTGACGATCTTCGGGCTGCGCGGCGACGGCTCCGAGGTGCCGCTCGACACCTCGTTCTCGGTGGTCCGGGTCGACGGCCGCCCGCTGTTCACGGCCTTCCTGCGCGATGCGCGCGAGCGCACCCGGCTGCTCGAGGCCGAGCGCGCCCGAGCCGAGGCCGAGGCGGCCAGCAGAGCCAAGACGGCCTTCCTGTCGCGCATGAGCCACGAGCTGCGCACGCCGCTGAACGCGGTGCTGGGCTTCGCGCAGCTGCTCGAACTCGACACCCAGTCGCCGCTGACGGACCGGCAGGCCGAGCGCGTGCAGTCAATCCGGCAGGCCGGCGCGCACCTGAGCGAGCTGATCGGCGAGCTGCTCGACCTCACGCGCATCGAGGCCGACCAGCTGCGCCTCGAGCTGGCCCCCGTCGAGCTGGCCGCGCTCGCGCGCCAGTGCTTGACCCTGGTCGCACCAATGGCCGACGCGGCGTCGGTCGCGGTCGAGCCGGTAATCGCCGACGCCGCGACGCTGCACGTGCTGGCCGACCCGACCCGCCTGCGCCAGGTGCTGGTCAACCTGCTGACCAACGCGATCAAGTACAACCGCCCGGGCGGTCACGTGTCCGTCACACTGGCCGTTGCCGATGACATGGCAAAGCTCACCGTGTCGGACACCGGCCTGGGCATCGACGCCGCGTCGGTTCCGGGGCTCTTCGAGCCGTTCAACCGGCTCGGTCGCGAGCACAGCGGCATCGAGGGGCTGGGCATCGGGCTGGCGCT
>CAYGZN010000121.1:0-8520 GCA_964354355.1 uncultured Burkholderiaceae bacterium
ACCCTCGCGGCGCTGGTCCTGCTCCTGCTTGGGACGGTCCCGGCCTGGACCGGGATGCCGTGGCCTGGCACTCCCGCCGCCCTGCACGCCCAGCAGTTCGTCATCGACCCCGCCCCGGTCACCGGCGCCGCGGCTGCAGCCGCGGGCGTTGCGGCCGAACCGTCCACAGGCCCCGCCGCGGGCGGCGTTGCATCGACGCTGTCGTCGCTGGCCGAGCGACTGCGACCGCTGTTCGCAGGGCTTTCGGGCGACGCCTCACCCGGACCGTCCGCCTTTGCGCCGTTCGCGCCACCCGCCGCGGCGGCGTCGTTCGCGCAGCCAGCCGCGACCTCGACGGCGGCCGTGTACTCGGTCGGCGTTCCGGTCCACGACCCGGCCTTTCCCGATGCGCTGTCCGAACGGGTGACGTGGCTGATCGGCGAGGGGACCCAGAACGCCGAGCTGACGCTGCACCCGCGCGAGCTGGGGCCGATCCGGATCGAGGTCATGGTCGCCGACGGCGCGGCGTCGCTGAACTTCAGCGCCGACAACGCCGACACGCGCAGCGCGATCGAGCAGTCCCTGCCGCGGCTGCGCGAGATGCTCGCCTCCGCGGGCGTGCAGCTCGGCGGCACCCAGGTCGACGCCGGCGGCGCCCAGCAGCAGGCGGGAGCCGACACCGGCCGGCCACGCCCTGCGCGCGGCGCCGGTGCCGACGCTGCGCTGCAGTCGCGCCTGGGGGCGCTCGGCGCCGATGAAACCGCACCGTCGCTGACGCTGCGTCGCGGCGCTCCCGGAGCCGGCCGGATCGACGTGTTCGCGTGACGCCGACCGTCCCGGAATAGGGGCGGGCAAACCGCCTTCATCGAGGCTTCGGCGGGCTCAAGTCTTCCGATAATCGGTTTCGAGCGCTGCCACGCACCGACGTGGCGCCGATCGGAGAACCCATGAGCGAAGCCGCCGAGAAGTCCAGCGAAGTCAAACCGAAGAAGAGCCGCAAGGGCGTGGTGCTCGGCCTCGTTGCGGCGCTCGTGCTGGCAGCCGGTGGCGGCGGCGCCTGGTGGTTCATGGGCCGGGGAGACACCGACGAAGCCGCCCTGGCCGAGAAGGACGAGGCACGGCGCGCGGCGTCTCGCGTGTTCGTCACGCTCGAGCCGTTCGTCGTGAACCTCGCGGACCGCGATGCAGAGCGCTACGCGCAGATCGGCATCGTCCTGGAGGTCGAGGGCAAGGACGCCAACCAGCGGGTCAGCGAGAAGATGCCTGCGGTGCGCAATGCGATCCTGCTGCTGATCTCGTCCAAGCAGGCACAGGACCTCGCGTCGCGCGAGGGCAAGGAGAGGCTCGCCGCGGAAGTCGCCGTGGCTGCCGCGCGCACGATCGGCTGGAAGCCGCCGGTGGCTGCCCAGGATCCGGTGCCCGACGAGGCGAACGGCAAACCCAAGGTCAAGACCCGCGACGGGGACAAGGCCGCGTCCGCCAAGGACAAGTCCGCCAAGCCCAAGAAGGTCGAGCGGCCGGCGCCGAACCCGATCGCGTTCGTGCACTTCGCCTCGTTCATCGTGCAGTAGCGCAAGATGGCCGACCAGTTCCTGTCCCAGGACGAAGTCGACGCGCTGCTCGAGGGCGTCGACGAGTCCCCGTCCGCGACCGCCGAGTCCAGCCGCGGGCCGATCCCGTACGACCTCGCGAAGCAGGAACGCATCGTCCGCGGACGCATGCCGACGCTGGAGTTGATCAACGAGCGCTTCGCGCGCAACCTGCGCGTCGGCCTGTTCAACTTCATGCGCCGCAACCCCGAGATCTCGGTGGGCGCGATCAAGGTGCAGAAGTACAGCGCGTTCCTGCGCGGCGTGCCGGTGCCCGCGAACATCAACATCGTGCAGGTCAAGCCGCTGCGCGGCAGCGGGCTGGTCATCTTCGACCCGAACCTGGTGTTCACGGTCGTCGACAACCTGTTCGGCGGCGCGGGAACGATGCAATACCGGATCGAGGGACGCGACTTCTCGGCGACGGAGCTGCGCATCATCCAGCGGCTGGTCGACGTCACGATCGAGGAATACCACAAGGCCTGGAGCGGCATCTACCCGCTGACGCTCGAATACGTCCGCTCCGAAATGAACCCCCAGTTCGCGGCGATCGCCACCCCGTCCGAGATCGTCGTGACCACGACGTTCTCGATCGAACTCGGCGAACTCGGCGGCGACCTGCACCTGTGCGTGCCGTACGCGACGCTCGAGCCGATCCGCGACACGCTGTACTCGACGCTGCAGGGCGACGCAATCGAAACCGACAAGCGCTGGGTCAGCCTGCTGACCCGCCAGATCGAGTCCGCGGAGCTCGACATCACCGCCGAACTCGGCAACGCGCGCGCGACCATCGCCGAGCTGATGGCGCTCAAGCCCGGCGACTTCATCGAACTGGACCTGCAGGAGACGATCCAGGCGATGTCCAACGGCGTGCCGATGTTCCAGTGCCGCTACGGCCTGTCCAACGGGCACTACGCCATCCGGATCCAGGACTTCCTGACGTTGCCCAGCGGCAAGTGACCCAGCACCGACCCGACGCGGAGACCCCACGATGAGCAACGAACCGACCGGCGCGACCGCCGACCAGGATGCCCTCGCCGACGAGTGGGCCTCGGCGCTTGCCGAGCAGCAGTCCGGCGATGCGCCCACGCAAGGCGCAGCCGACTCGAACGAGGTCGCCGTGGCCGACGTGGCGCGCGACGCCTCGGGCCTGTTCCCGAGCTTCGACGGCCACGGCGCCGACGGGCAGCCGGGCGGGGAGCGACGCGACATCGAGATGATCCTGGACATCCCGGTCCAGCTGACCGTGGAACTCGGCCGCACGCGAATCCCGATCAAGCACATCCTGCAGCTGGCGCAGGGCTCGGTCATCGAGCTCGAGGCCCTGGCCGGCGAGCCGATGGACGTGCTGATCAACGGCTGCCTGATCGCGCAGGGCGAGGTCGTGGTGGTCAACGACAAGTTCGGCATCCGCCTGACCGACATCGTGAACCCGTCCGAGCGCGTGCGGCGGCTCAACCGGAACTGACGATGACGAACGCGCCCTCGATCTGGCCGGCACTGCTGGCGTTCGGCGCGGTCCTCGCGCTGATCCCGGCCGCGCTGTGGCTGCTCAAGCGCGTGCAGGGCACCCCCCACGGGGGCCCGCGCATCGTGAAGCTGGTCGGTGGCCTGACGCTCGGACCACGCGAACGCATCGCCATCGTCGAAGCGCAGGGCCGCTGGCTGATGCTGGGCGTCACCGCCCAGTCGGTCTCGCTGCTGGCCACCCTGGACGCCGCGCAGCCCGCAGCCGTGGGCGGCACCTCGGGCGACGGCACCGGGGACGCGCCGGGCGCAACGGCTGCGCCCACTTCCAATCCGTTCTCCCAAGTCCTGGCGAGGCTCAAACACAATGCCTGAAGCTCTGATCGCCTCACCCGTCGCCACCCGTTGCGCGCGCGCCGCGCGTGGCAGCGGCACCCGCGGCACCTGCCGCACCCACGGCACCCACGGCGCAGGTGCCGCGCGGATGGCGCTGACGGTGGCGCTGACGGTGGCGCTTCTGGCCGGCGCCGACACCGCATGCGCCCAGAACGTGCTGTCGGTCAACGCGGCACCCTCGGCGGGGGGCGGAACGACCTACTCCGTGCCCGTGCAGACGATGCTGGCATTCGCTGCGCTGTCTTTCCTGCCGGCGGTGCTGCTGCTGATGACCAGCTTCACGCGGATCGTCATCGTGCTGTCGCTGATGCGCCAGGCGCTGGGCCTGCAAAGCACGCCGCCCAACCAGGTGATCGTGGGCCTGTCGCTGTTCCTGACCCTGTTCGTGATGGGCCCGACGCTGGACCGGATCTACCAGGAGGCGTACCGGCCCTACAGCGAGCAGAAGATGAGTTTCGAGAAGGCGCTGGATACGGGGGCGTCGCCGCTGCGCACCTTCATGACCCGCCAGACCCGCGAGTCCGACCTCGGCCTGTTCGCGCGGATCGCCAAGGTCGACCCCAAGGTGCCGGTGGCCGAAGTGCCGATGCGGGTGCTGATCCCGGCCTTCGTCACGAGCGAGCTCAAGACGGCGTTCCAGATCGGGTTCCTGGTGTTCATCCCGTTCCTGATCGTGGACATGATCGTCGCGTCGGTGCTGATGTCGATGGGCATGATGATGCTCTCGCCGGTGCTCGTCGCGCTGCCATTCAAGCTGATGCTGTTCGTGCTCGCCGACGGCTGGTCGCTGCTGGTCGGGTCGCTCGTGGCCAGTTTCGGCTGAACCCGGAGGGCAGCGCATGTCCCCTGAAACCGTCGTGACGATCGGGCGCCAAGCGCTCGAGACGATGCTGGTCGTGTCGGCGCCGCTGCTGATGATCGCGCTGCTGGTCGGGCTGGTCGTGAGCTTCTTCCAGGCCGTCACGCAGCTCAACGAGGCGACGCTGTCGTTCCTGCCGAAGCTCGTGGCCATCACGGTCACGCTGCTCCTGGCGGGGCCCTGGATGATCGGCACGCTGGTGGACTACCTGCAGCAGACGCTGCTCGGCATTCCCCGGCTGGTGTCGGGCGGCTGAGCGTCCGACGGCAGGCCGGCGTGGTCACCTTCAGCGACGCCCAGCTCGCCGCCTGGCTGGCCGCGTTCTTCCTGCCCTTCTGCAGAATCCTCGCACTGTTCAGCGCGGCGCCCGTGCTGTCCGTGCGTGCCGTGCCTGCCCGCGCGCGAATCGGGCTGTCGCTGCTGCTGGCCGCGGCGATGGCGCCGTCGATCGTCGTTCCGCGCGGCCTGGAGCTGGTGTCGCTGGCCACCCTGGGGCTGATCGCGCAGGAAGTCGTGGTCGGGCTGGCGATCGGATTCGTCGCGCGGCTGGCGTTTGCGGCATTCGACCTCGCCGGCGAGGTCATCGGCCTGCAGATGGGGCTGTCGTTCGCCGGGTTCTTCGATCCGCAGGGCGGGCAAGGCACCGCCGTCGGCAGCTTCATGAACACGACCGCAACGCTGCTGTTCGTCGCGATGAACGGGCCGCTGATGCTGGTGGCCGCGACCCTGCGCAGCTTCACGTCGCTGCCGGTCGGGCACGCACCGTTCGCGATCGCCGAGCGGTTCGACCCGATCGCCCTCGGCGCCGAGGTCTTTGCGCTCGGACTGCTGATCGCCGTGCCGTTCCTGGCCATGATCCTGTTCGTGAACCTGCTGCTGGGCGTGATGTCGCGCGTGGCGCCTCAGCTGAGCCTGTTCTCGATCGGCTTTCCGGTGACGATCCTGGTCGGCATGGTGCTGCTGGCGACCGGACTGCCGTGGATCGAGACGCCGCTGGCCGACGGCCTGGGCCGGCTGTTCACGCTGTTCGGCTAGTCCGCCGCGTCGGGTCGCGTTCGACCGCCGGGCGACCCGGTCGGTTCGGTCAGACCCGCGAGAGCACCGGCCCCGCTGCGCGCAACAGCTGCACCAGATGCGGGCCGATCCGCGACAGAGGCAGAACCTCGTGCACGGCGCCGGCCGCCACCGCCTCGCGCGGCATGCCGTAGACGACGCAGCTGGCCTCGTCCTGCGCCAGGTTGTGCGCACCGGCGTCGCGCATCTCGCGCATCGCGTCGGCACCGTCGCGGCCCATGCCGGTCAGCATCACGCCGATCGCGTTCGGGCCCACGCACCGCGCCACCGAGCGGAACAGCACCTCCACCGAGGGCCGGTGCCGGTTCACCGGCGGACCCTCGTCGAGCGCCACGACGTAGTCGGCGCCGCTGAGCTGCACGGCCAGGTGCAGGCCGCCGGGCGCGACGTACGCGTGCCCCGGCAGCAGCCGTTCGCCCTGCTCCGCCTCCTTGACGTGCATGCGGCACAGCCCGTTGAGCCGCTGCGCGAAGCTCTGCGTGAAGCCCGGCGGCATGTGCTGGGTGATCACCACGGCGGGGCCGTCCGCGGGCAGCGCGGCGAGCACCTCGCGCAGCGCCTCGGTGCCGCCTGTCGAGGCACCGATTGCGATGACCTTTTCCGTGCCCGTGCGGGAATAGCCCGTGGGGAGCGGTTTCGACAGCGGCACACGTGGCGTTGCGCGCGCACCGTCGGGCTGTCCGGGCCGCACCCCGCTGTTACTCGCGACGCTGCCGGCGCGGGGCCCGGCGGGCTGATCGGGCGGCGGCGCCGCGCGCCGGGTGATGCGCGCGCCGGCGGCCACCCGGATCTTCTCGGCGATCTCGCCACCGATCTGCTGCAGGCCCTGGGCGACGCCCAGACGCGGCTTGGCGACGAAGTCGACCGCACCCAGCTCCAGCGCCCGCAGCGTCACCTGCGCGCCCCGCTCGGTCAGCGTGGACACCATCACCACCGGCATCGGTCGCAGCCGCATCAGCTTCTCGAGGAAATCGAGCCCGTCCATCCGCGGCATCTCGACGTCCAGCGTGATCACGTCCGGATTCAGGGTCCGGATCATCTCGCGCGCCATGTACGGGTCGTTGGCCGCGCCGACGCACGTCAGGTCCGGCTGGGCGTCGATCAGCGTCGCCAGCAGGCTGCGGACCAGCGCCGAGTCGTCGACCACCAGCACCCTGATCCTGTTCATTCGGTGACCTCGATGCGGCTCATCGGAACAACTCGACACTGCCGCCCGTGACCGACCCGCCCTGCAGCTGGCCGCGATACGCCGACTCCTCGCCGGCGATCGCCTCGGACCGTGCCGGCGCCAGCCGCTTGACCAGCGCCCGCGCGCTCTTCGGGAACAGGCAGACCCTGCGTGGATGGACGCCGAGCACGTCGCGCGAGACGATCGCGATGCGCTCGGTCGCCAGGAAGGTCTCCACGAACGTCACGTTCTGCTGGCCGACGTTCATCACCGAGAAGTTGCGCATCACCTGGCCGCCGCCGAATATCTTGGCTTCGAGCCGATCACGGCGCGCACCTCGTTTGAGCATCTCGTTGATCAGCAGCTCCATCGCGTAGGCGCCGTAGCGCCCGGCGTTGCCGCCGTCCGGCAGCATGAAGTGGTTCATCCCGCCGAGGCCGGCCCCCCGATCGACCAGGCAGGCCGCGACGCACGATCCCAGCACCGTCATCAGCAGCAGGTCGTCGTCGTCGTGAACGAACCACTCGCCGGGCAGCAGCTTGACGGCGTCGAGCGCGAACCCGACGTCGTAGTAGAAGGTGCGCGCCTCGAAACACCCCGGCCTGCGCGCGTGAACCGCCCGGACCCTGTCCGACGCGGGCGGGAACAGACCCGGGACCCGATTGCCGGCCACGCCCTGGGCCGCGCCCTCGCGGCTCAAGCGGCCACCTCGTGTGCGACGGCGAGCCGCTGGTAGACCGTCTTGCCGCGCAGGCTGAACAGGTCGCGCTGCGCGGAGAAGTTCTCCGAGTGGCCGACGAACAGCAGCCCGCCGGGCCGCAGCACGGCGTGCAGGCGGGCCAGCACCGAGCGCTGGGTCGCGGCGTCGAAGTAGATCATCACGTTGCGGCAGAACACCACGTCGAACGGCTGGTCGAAGCGATACGGACCCTCGACCAGGTTCAGCTGCGCGAACTCGACGTGCCGCGCGAGCTCGGTCCTGACCCGCATCAGGCCGGCGTTCGGGCCGGTCCCGCGCAGGAACCAGCGGCGCAGGCGGCCCGGGTCCAGACCCTTGTCAGCCGCGGCGGGATAGACGCCGGCCCGCGCGGTCTGCAGCACGCCGGTGTCGATGTCGGTGGCCAGGATGCTCACGGGCGCGTGCTCGCCGAGCGTCTCCAGCGCAGTCATCGCGATCGACCACGGCTCCTCGCCGGTGGCGGCCGCCGCGCACCACAGGCGCACCGGTCGACCCCGGTGGCCCGCCAGGAACTCGGCCAGCACCGGGAAGTGGTAGGCCTCGCGAAAGAACGACGTCAGGTTCGTGGTCAGCGCGTTCACGAACGGTTGCCACAGCGGCGAGTCCGCCCGCTCGAGCGCATCGAGGTACGGCCCGAAGCCGCTGAAGCCGTGGTCGCGCACCTGACGCGCCAGGCGCCCCTGGACCATGCTCTGCTTGCTCGGCTGCAGGTGGATGCCGGCACGCGCCTTGATCATGCGCCGCACCCGATCGAAGTCGGCCTGCGACAGGGGCTGGTCGGCGCTAGCGAGCATCCGCCGGCACGCGCTGGGGCAGGCGGAATTCGCGGACCGAGCGAGCGAGCCGGCGCGCCTGCTGATCCAGCATCGCCGCCGCGGCCGCCGACTCCTCGACCATCGCCGTGTTCGCCTGCGTCATCTGCTGCAGTCGCGACACGGCCTGGTTGGCGCTGGCAATCCCGCTCGCCTGCTCGGCCGCCGCGTTCGAGATCTCGCTGATCATCTGGGTGACCCGGCTGACCGATTCGACCACCTGCTCGACCGAGGCGCCCGCGCGGTCGACGGTCTTCGAGCCGGCGTCGACCTGGCGCACCGACGCCTCGATCAGCGACTTGATCTCGCGCGCGGCCGCCCCCGCTCGCTGCGCGAGGTTGCGCACTTCGGCGGCCACGACCGCGAAGCCGCGGCCCTGCTCGCCGGCGCGCGCCGCCTCCACGGCGGCGTTCAGCGCCAGGATGTTGGTCTGGAAC
>CAYGZN010000122.1:0-8467 GCA_964354355.1 uncultured Burkholderiaceae bacterium
CACGCGCAGCGCATCACCTTCGGGCAGCGGGCCGATCTCGACGCAGGACGCACCGCGCAGCGACGCGGCGGGCGAATCCGGTGCCGCCGGCGCCGGTGCGGGGCCGCTCGCCGCGGGGGCGGGCGGCGGTGCGGGCGGCGGTGCGGGTGCGGGTGTGGGTGTGGGTGCAGGCGTGGCGGCGGGTGTGGGTGTGGGTGCAGGCGTGGCCGCGGGTGCGGGTGCGGGTGTGGCTGCTGCCGCGGTTGTGGCCGGGATCGCGGTCCCCGGCGCCGGCCCCGGTGCGGGAACCGGTGCGGCTGCGCCCCCGGCACCCGGCGACTGCACGGGTGCCGCGCCGGCGGACGACGCGGCCGTGCCCGGCGCCGATGCGGCCGCGCCGGGCGCCGTGGCGGGCCGCGAAGCCGGCACGACCCGCAGCTCGCCGGCGTTGACCTGCTGCTCAGCTCGCGCGGGGTCGCGGCCATCGCCAGCCAGCGGCGCCAGCCATCCCTGCAGCCACGCAAAGGCCAGCAGATTGGCGACGACCAGCAGGCTCAGCAGCAGTTTCATGTCACGCGTGCGGCGCCCCCGCGCTCACCGCGCGGCGCGCGACCCGCGCCCCCGGCGTGAGGCCGTCGTGCTTCGCGTCGTCGTCGATCGGAATCATGGACAGCCTCCGTGACCGCAGTGTACGACAGGCCCTGCGAGCGGCCAGCGGCGCAGCGCGGTGTAGACCGAGCCGCCCGGTGCGGCCTCGGAGCCGACCAGCGCGAATTCCCGCGCGGTCCAGCCGGCGGGCTCGGGCGACGCGCCGAGCACCGTCGCCTCGAGCACGTCCGAACCCGTCGAGCCCGAACCCGTCGAGCCCGAACCCGTCGAGCCCGAACCCGCCGACGCCGGCACGGTCAAAGCGGCGCGCCGCGCGGCCGCGAGCGCGTCGCGGCGCAGGTCGCGAACCAGCGTGACGTGCGGCCGGAACGGCCGCGACTCGATCGCGAAACCCGCTTCGGTGCAGGCAACGGCCAGCGCCGCCTGCAGTTGCAGCAGGCCGTCGGGCGGCGTGGCCGGCGCGCGCCACGCCACCGCGGCCCTCGCGAAGCAGCCGACCTCGTCCAGCAGCAGGTCGAACGACGCGGCGCGGATCGCATCGCCGATCGCCTCCAGGCGCGCACGCTGCGCCGCGGACGCCCGGCCGATGAAGACCAGCGTCAGGTGAAGGTTGAGCGCGCCGACCGGGCGGCCGTGGAGCCGCACGGCGATGCCCTGCGCCTCGGCGGCGAGCTGCTCGCGCGAGGGCGAGTCGGGAAAGATCGCGAAGAAGCAGCGGTTCAAGACGTCGACAGGGCGTCCGCCCGGTTCACGGGCGCCGACCAGCCAGTCAGCAAGGCGTCAGCGTCGCTAGTATAAGCTTCGCGGCGATGAACGCCGACACGGGTACCGAGTACTCCGCCTACGTGGTCTTCGGGCGCGACGAGTGGGCGCGCCTGCGCGCAAGCACGCCGCTGACGCTGTCCGAGGCCGACCTCGCGTCGCTGCGCGGCGTCGACGAGCAGGTGTCGCTGGCCGACGTGACCGAGGTGTACCTGCCGCTGTCGCGGCTGCTGAACCTGCACTTCCGCTCGGCCCGGTCGCTGTCCGGCGTCAAGGACGAGTTCCTGGGCCGGCTCGTCGAACGCCGCCCGTACGTGATCGGCATCGCGGGCAGCGTGGCCGTGGGCAAGAGCACCTTTGCACGGGTGCTGCAGGCGCTGCTGGCCCGCTGGCCCGACCACCCGTCGGTCGCGCTGGTGACCACCGACGGGTTCCTGTACCCCAACGCCACGCTGCTCGAGCGCGGCCTGATGAAGCGCAAGGGCTTCCCCGAGAGCTACGACCGCCGCCGGATGATCGCGTTCCTGGCGGACATCAAAGCGGGCAAGGCCGAGGTCGTCGCGCCCGTGTACTCGCACCAGGCCTACGACATCCTGCCCGACCAGGTGCAGACGGTGGCGCGCCCCGACATCCTGATCTTCGAGGGCCTGAACGTGCTGCAGACCGGCGGGCCCGAGAGCGGACAGGCGCCCAGCATCATCGTGTCGGACTTCTTCGACTTCTCGCTGTACATCGACGCCGACGAGGCGCACATCGAGGAGTGGTACACGCGGCGGTTCGTGCGGCTGCAGCGCACCGTGTTCCAGAACCCCGCGTCGTACTTCCACCACTACAAGGACCTGACCGAGCCGCAGGCGCGCGAGGCGGCCCGCGGCATCTGGCGCGACATCAACCTGGTCAACCTGCGCGAGAACATCTCGCCGACGCGCGAGCGCGCCAACGTCGTGCTCAGGAAGCGCGCCGATCACATGGTCGGCGACGTCTGGCTGCGGCAGATCTGAACGGTGCTATAGTGGATCCGTTTCGGATCCGATGTGCGGCCTGCATCCCCCATCACCCGTCACGGTCCCGTCATGCCCCACCTGTCGATCAAGGACGTCCCGGAGCCCGTAGCCGAACGATTGCGGCAGCGAGCAGCGCGCCATCATCGTTCGCTGCAGGGCGAGCTGATGGCCATCGTCACCCAGGCAGTGGCCGAGGAGGACGTCCCGCCGCCCGGGCGGGCGCGGTCAGCCGTCGAATCGGCGGCAGTGCGGACGCCAGCCGGCAAGACGATCGAGCAGATCGCTGCCGAACACCGGGCGCGCTGGCCCAAGCCCGTGCGTGGCGGTCCGCGCGCCATGCAGATCGTTCGCGCCGAGCGCGACGCCCGGTGACCCGGCACATCATCGTCGCCGAGCCCCCCGCGTCGTATCGCGTGCGCCAGCCGATGGTCGTGGACTGCAGCGTGCTCGCCGCAGCGCTGTTCGACGAGCCGGAGCGCGACGTCGCCACGAAGCGGCTTTCGGGTGCCCATCTGTACGCGCCGTACCTGCTCGACTTCGAGATCGCCAGCGTCGCGTTGAAGAAGGCACGGCACGGCCTGGCGGAGGTCGCCGCGCTGGCGCTCGCGGACTACCAGGCGTTGCGTCTCGAGCGCGTGCGGGTCGAACCGGACGTCCAGGTCGAACTCGCGGCTCGCTACGATCTGACGACATACGACGCGGCGTACCTGTGGCTGGCTGCCGAGCTCAAGGCTCCTCTGGCGACCTTCGACCGGCGGCTCGGCGACGCCGCGCGGCGCCACCTCGGCGCCCTGGGCTAGACCCCGTCGCGCGAATCCCCAACCTGCGCGAAGGCCTTCAACGCCCCCGGAACACCGGCGCGCGCTTCTCGCGCCACGCGCGCGCGCCCTCGCGCAGGTCTTCGGACGCGGTCGTGGCGGCAATGTCGCGCGCCATCGCGGCCGCGTCCACGTCGCCGCGCGCAATCCCGTTCAGGCTGCGCTTCATGCCCAGCAGCGCCAGCGGCGCCATGCCGGCCAGCGCGTCGGACAGCGCGTCGACCTCGGCGCGCAGCGCCTCGGGTGAGGCCGCGAGCCGGTCCAGGAAGCCGCTGGCCAGCATGGCCTGCGCATCGAAGGCCTCGCCGGCGAGCATCACGCGCTTGGCCATCGCCAGGCCCAGGCGCGTGACGTAGCGTTCGAGCCCGCCCCGGTAGAAGTGCAGGCCGAGCCGTGCGGCCGGCACGAACATCTCGCACGCGGGCGTGCCGATGCGAAAGTCGCACGCCAGCGCGAGGTCGGTTGCGCCGCCGTACACGCCGCCCTGGATTGCCGCGATCGTCACGGGCCGCGCGCGTTCCAGCGCATCGGCCAGCGCCTCGAACAGCGCGCCCGCGTCGATGCCCGACGTCGCGACGCTGCCGATGTCGAAGCCGCTGCAGAAGTGCCGGCCGACCGCGGTCAGGCGCAGCACCAGCACCTCGGGCCGCTCGTCGACCTGCCGCACGTGGCCGGCCAGCGCTTCCAGGTCCTCGAGCTCGAGGCGGTTGGCGACTTGCGGCCGGCGCAGCGTGATGGTCGCGGTGTGGCCGTCGATGGCCAGCGTCGGCGGGCCGGACTGCATGGTCGATTCGCTCAGCACCCCGTCAGCGCGAGGGCGCATCCGCGGCCTTGCGGCCCGCATCGACAGCCGGCGGCGGGCTGCCGGCCATCGTGTCCAGCGCCCGCCCGATCCGCTCGACGCCGTCGCGGATCTGCTGCGGGCTCGGCGTCGAGAACGATAGCCGCAGCGTCGCCATGTCGGGCCGGTCGGCGTAGTAGATGTCGCCGGGCACGAAGGTCACGCCGGCCTCGATCGCGTGCGGCAACAGCTCGCGCGTGTTGCCGCCGGCGCTCAGCCGGCCCCACATGAACATGCCGCCCTGCGGGATGTTGAACTCGACGCGCCCGGCCAGGTGGCGCGTGATCGCGTCACGCATCGCGCCGGCGCGCTCGCGATAGGCCGCCAGGATCACCGGCAGGTGCGCGTCGAGTCGGCCTGCCTCGACGTAGCGCTGCACCGTCATCTGCACCCAGCCGGGATTGGACAGGTCGTCGAGCTGCTTGGCCACGATGCACGCGCGCCGCAGCGGCGCGGGCGCGAGCATGTAGCCCAGCCGCAGCCCGGGCGCCACGATCTTCGAGAAGCTGCCCAGGTGCACGACCCACGGCCGCGAGCCGGGCACTTCGTCGGCCAGCGCCGCCAGGTGCGGCACCGGCGCGCCGTCGAAGCGCAGCTGCCCGTACGGGTCGTCCTCGACGATCACGAAGCGGTGCTCGACGGCCAGCGCCAGCAGCCGCAACCGACGCTCGCGGGTCATCGTGGCGCCGCTGGGGTTCGCGAAGGTCGGCACCACGTACAGCATGCGCAGCGGCGGCGTCGAGCGCTCGCGCAGCATCGACTCGAGCTCGTCCACGTCGAGCCCTTGGGCGTCGACGCCCACGGTGCGCGCCCGCGCGCCCGCCACCTGCAGCACGCGCAGCGGCCCGGTGTAGGTCGGGCGCTCGAGCGCGACCGTGTCGCCGCGGCCCACCAGCGTGCGCACCAGCAGGTCGAAACCCTGCTGCGAGCCGGCGGTGACCAGCACGTCGTCGGGGCCGCACGGCGTGCCCCGCGCGACCATCAGTCGCGCGATGGTCTGGCGCAGCGGCGCCAGCCCCTCGGTCGGGCCGTACTGCAGGCACGCGACCGGTTCGTCGCGCAGCGCGGCCTGGCTCGCCTCGCGCAGCCCGTCGCGGTCGAACAGCTCGGGCCCGGGGTAGCCGCCCGCCAGCGAGATCATGCCCGGGCGGGACATCAGCCTGGCCAGTTCGCGCACCAGCGATTCGCCGATGTTGCGGTAGCCGGGCGCGATCGGGTAGTCGATGTCGGACATGGCGCAGGCTCGCGGGGTCGGGACGTGTCGGGGCGGGACGTCGGTGAGCGGCATCGGGCGGCCGTGCGGCGCCCGCCCGAAAGCGCCGATAATATCCCTGCGCAGGATTGCCGGCACGGGCTGCGCCCCCGACAACCCGGAGACCACGCCATGAACGCTCCCGAGACCCTTGCCAAGCAGACCCTGTTCCTGGCCGACACGCACGAGGTGCTCAACGTGTCGCGCGAACTGGTCGGGTACAACGCCTACCTGCAGGACGCGGCCCTGCAGGAGGCCGTCCGGCGCGAGGGGGCGGCCTGGGCGCACGACGACCTGTCCGCGTTCGGCAGCCTCACCGGCTCGGCCGAGTACATCGAGCTCGGTGTGCTCGCCAACCGATTCGGCCCCGAACTGGAGACCCACGACCGCTTCGGCAACCGCGTCGACCTGGTCAGGTTCCATCCCGCGTATCACGCGCTGATGAAGACCGCGATCGAGCACGGGCTGCACGCGTCGCCGTGGAGCGACCCCGGCCCCGGCGCGCACGTCGCGCGTGCGGCCCGCACCTACCTGCACACGCAGGTCGAAGCAGGCCACGGCTGCCCGATCACGATGACCTTCGCCGCGGTGCCGTCGCTGCGCACGACGCCGGAGCTGGCCGCGCTCTGGGAGCCACGGATCACCGCGCGCACCTACGACTCGCGCAACGTGCCGGATTCACTCAAGCAGGGCCTGACCGTCGGCATGGCGATGACCGAGAAGCAGGGCGGCTCGGACGTGCGCGCCAACACCACGCGCGCCTACCCGATCGGCGCTGAAGGTCCGGGCCGCGCCTACCAGCTGGTCGGCCACAAATACTTCGTATCGGCGCCGATGTGCGACGTGTTCCTGGTCCTGGCGCAGGCGCCGGGCGGGCTGTCGTGCTTCCTGCTGCCGCGCTGGCGGCCCGACGGCACGAAGAACCCGCTGCAGGTGCTGCGCCTGAAGCGCAAGATGGGCAACGTGTCGAACGCCTCGAGCGAGACCGAGCTGCGCGGCGCGCTTGCATGGATGGTGGGCGACGAGGGCCGTGGCGTTCGCACGATCATCGAGATGGTCGCGATGACGCGCTTCGACTGCATGGTCGGCTCGGCCTCGGGACAGCGCGCGGCGGTGTCGCAGGCGCTGCACCACTGCTCGATCCGCTCGGCATTCGGCGCGGTGCTGAACCAGCAGCCGCTGATGCGCAACGTGCTGGCCGACCTCGTGCTGGAGAACGAGGGGGCGCTGGCGCTGACGATGCGGGTCGCCCGCGCGCTGGACAACCGCGCCGACGAGCACGAAGACCTGCTGGTGCGCCTGTGCACGGCGGTCGGCAAGTACTGGATCTGCAAGCGCACGCCGAACCACGCGTACGAGGCGATGGAGTGCATCGGCGGCAGCGGCGTGATGGAGGACAGCCCGTTTCCGCGGCTGTTCCGCGAGTCGCCGGTCAACGCGATCTGGGAGGGCAGCGGCAACGTGCAGTGCCTCGACGTGCTGCGCGCGATGAACAGGTCCCCCGAAGTCGTCGACGCGTTCTTTCGCGAAGTGGCACGGGCCAGGGGCGCGAACGCGCTGCTCGAGCGCTGGGTCGCCGCGCTGCGGGACGATCTGCGGGATCCCGCCGACCTGGAGTACCGCGCGCGCGGCGTCGTCGATCGCATGGCGCTGGCGATCCAGGCAGCGCTGCTGGTGCAGCACGCGCCCGCCTTCGTGTCGGACGCGTTCTGCGCGTCGCGCCTGGCCGACGGCGGCCACCGCAACTACGGCACGCTGCCCCGCGGCGCCGACTGCGCGGCGATCATCGAGCGCGCGACGCCCCGGGCCTGACGGCACTTCGCGACCGGGTGGAACCCGCATGCAGACAATGCCGCTGCGAATCCCGCCGGGCAAGGACTTGCGCCGCGCAGGGCCGGGTATCGGGCGGTCACGTCTCGTACGGCTGCATCGTGCGCACGACGGCCGAAGTGCTGCTGCTGCTGCTCCCCGAGTGGTCGTTTTCGCGCGAGCCGGACTCGGCTACCGGATTCGCAGAACTCGTCGTGCGCCCTGCCCGCTGACGCACGCCGCCACGCTCGCCCAGCCAGGCGATCAGCTCGTCCAGCGGCATCGGGCGGGCCACGTGGTAGCCCTGGATCATGTCGCAGTCCATGCGGCGCAGCAGCTGCTCGGTGGCGGCGTCCTCGACGCCCTCGGCGATGACCAGCATGCCCAGGTTGTGGGCGAGCGCGATCGTCGAGCGCACGATGATCGCATCCTGCTCGTCGGTGGTCATGTCGCGTACGAACGACCGGTCCACCTTCAGCGCGTCCAGGGGCAGCCGCTTGAGGTGCGCAAGCGAGGAGTAGCCGGTCCCGAAGTCGTCCAGCGCCAGCCCGACGCCCTGGCCGTCGAGCCGATCGAGCAGCCGGCCCACCAGTGCCGGGTCGTGCAGGATCGCGGTCTCGGTGATTTCCAGCTCGATGTCACCGTAGGCCAGCCCGTGCAGCGCGATCAGCCGCTCGAGGTCCTGCACGCAGCGGTCGTCGACCAGGTTGCGCGCCGACAGGTTCAGCGCGACCGACTGGCGCAGGCCGTGGCGTCGAAGTTTGGCGCAGTCGGTCATCGCCAGGTCCATCACGGCCCGCGTGAACGGGTGGATGACCTCGCTGGCTTCGGCCAGCTGGATGAACGCGCCGGGCAGCAGCAGGCCGCGCCGCGGGTGCTGCCAGCGCACCAGCGCCTCGACACCGGTGATGCGCCCATCCCGCAGGTCCTGCTTGGGCTGGTAGTACAGCACCAGCTCGCCGCGCGTCACCGCGTCGGCCAGCTCGGCCACCAGCGCCAGCCGGTCCGCCGAGTGCGTGTCGGCCGACCGGTCGTACAGGCTCACGCCCAGCGAGCGCGTCTTGGAGCGGTACATCGCCACGTCGGCCGCCCGCAGCAGCTGGTGGCTGTCGCTGCCGTGATCGGGGTACAGCGCCACGCCGATGCTGGCGCCCACCTTCAGGCCCATGCCGTCCACCTCGAACGGCTGGCCCAGCGCGTCGCGGATCGCCCTCGCCCGCAGCAGCGCCTGGTCCACCGAGTCCACGTGGTGCAGCAGCACCGCGAATTCGTCGCCGCCCAGCCGGCAGGTCAGCGCGTCACCGGGGCCGACGATCGCCGCCAGCCGCTGGGACAGCGATGCCAGCAGGCGATCGCCGATGTGGTGGCCCAGCGTGTCGTTGATGTCCTTGAA
>CAYGZN010000123.1:0-8392 GCA_964354355.1 uncultured Burkholderiaceae bacterium
GCGGGTCGGCGCGGCCCCGACCGCGTCGATCACCAGTTCGTACGCCGATTCGCCGAGCCCGGGGCCTTCGCGCGGATCGAAGGTGCTGGCCCCGGCGTGGCGCGCGAGCGAATCGCGTCGCAGCGGATTGGTCTCGGCGGTCCACACACCGCGGGCGCCGTACGCGCGCAGCAGCAGCGACGCCAGCATGCCGATGGCCCCGCCGCCGATGACCAGCACGCGGGCCTCGGGCAGCGGACGCGCCAGCGCACGCGCGCCGACGGCGATCGCGTGCAGCGCGGTGGCCGCGGGCTCGGTCAGCGCCGCGTGGCTGGCCGGCATGCCCTCCGGCAGGCCGATCAGCGAGGCGGTCGGGATCGACATGAACTCGGCGAACGCGCCGGGCCGCGTCATGCCGACCATGGTGCGGTCGGCACACAGGTTGTTGCGGCCCTGCACGCAGTACTCGCAGACGCCGCAGGTGATCAGCGGGTTGCCCGTCACCCGCTGGCCGCGGGCGGGGCCCTCGACGACGGTGCCGGCGAACTCGTGCCCCAGCACGAGCCCCGGCTGCCGGCGCGGATCGTGCCCGTGGTACGCGTGCATGTCCGACCCGCAGATGCCGACCGCGTCGATCCTGAGCACGGCCTCGCCGGGCACCAGGGCCGGGGCGGCCCGCTCGAGCAGCTGGACTTCGTTGGGCCGGGTGTCGACAAGCGCCTTCATCGGATGACTGCCTCCCTCACTTCGCGGTGAACCCGCCGTCGAGCATGATCGTCTGGCCGGTCAGGTAGGCCGACGCGTCGCTGGCCAGGAACACGGTCAGCCCGTACAGGTCAGTGAGCGCGCCGTTGCGCCCGATCGCCGTCTGCTCGGCATTGCGCTGCGCCCGCACCGGATCGGCGAAGACCGGCGCGGTCAGCGCCGTCGGGAAGAAGCCGGGGCCGATCGCATTGCAGGTGATGCCGTGCGGCGACCAGGCCTGCGCGATCGCCCGCGTCAGCTGCACGACGCCGCCCTTCGCGGCGCCGTACGGCGCGCTGTCGGCGAACGCGCGAAACGACTGCAGCGACGCGAGGTTGATGATCCGCCCCCAGCCGCGCGCGCGCATCGCCGGCGCCAGCGACTGCGTCAGCATGAACGGCGCGGTCAGGTGGATCGCCAGGTGCCGCTGCCAGGCGGCCTCGGTCACCTCCTGGAACGGCTGGCGCAGGTTGACGCCGGCGGCATTGACCAGGATGTCGACGTCGCCGCCGCGCAGGGCTGCAAGCGCGGCGGCCTTCAGCGCAGCGACGTCGGACAGGTCGCAGCCGAGCCAGTCGGCCTCGATCGCGTCGGCGCGCAGCCGCTCGCCGGCGGCCGCCAGCTCGGCCTCGCGGCGCGCGAGCAGCGTCACGCGCGCGCCCGCCAGGCCCAGCGCGCGCGCCATCGCCTCGCCGATGCCCGCGTTGCCGCCGGTGACCAGCGCGCGGCGCCCGTGCAGCGCGAACAGCGACGCCAGCCGGCTCACGTCTGGACCTGCGCGCCCTTGTCGAAGGGCTCGCCCGGGAAGTACTTGGCGAGCCGGTCGTCGGCGGTGCGTGCGTGCGCCTCCATGCCTTCGAGCCGCGAGATCCGCGCGGTGACCTGTCCGATCTGCCGGTTGGCCGCACGGGTGGCGCGCTGCCAGGTCAGCGTCTTCATGAACTTGTGCACCGACAGCCCGCCCGAGTACTTCGCGGCGCCCTTGGTCGGCAGGATGTGGTTCGGCCCGGACGCCTTGTCGCCGTAGGCCACGGTGGTCTCCTCGCCGAGGAACAGCGACCCGTAGCAGGTCAGCCGCCCGAGCCACCAGTCCAGGTCGCGCGCGTGGACCTCGAGGTGCTCGGACGCGTACTGGTCGGAGACCGCCGCGCACGCCTCGCGCGTGTCGGCCAGCACCACCTCGCCGTAGTCGCGCCAGGCGCTGCCTGCCGCGTCGCGCGCAGTCGGCGGCAGCCTGGCGATCAGCTCGGGCACGACGCGCATCACCGCGTCGGCGAGCGGCCGATGGGTCGTGAACAGCCACGCCGGCGACTCGTGGCCGTGCTCGGCCTGCCCGACCAGGTCCGACGCGACGATCAGCGGGTCGGCCGAGTCGTCGGCGATCACCGCCACCTCGCTGGGGCCCGCGAACACGTCGATGCCCACCTTGCCGAACAGCATCCGCTTGGCCTCGGCGACGAACTTGTTGCCCGGTCCCACGATGATGTCGGCCGGGCGGCCGGTGAACAGCCCGTACGCCATGGACGCGATCGCCTGGACGCCGCCCAGCGTCATCATGATGTCGGCGCCCGCGACCTTCATCGCATACAGCACCTCCGGGTGGATGCCCTCACCACGAAACGGCGTCGAGCAGGCGATGACCGTCCCGACCCCGGCGGCCTTGGCGGTGGCCACGCTCATGTAGGCCGACGCGATGTGCGCGTAGCGCCCGGTCGGCACGTAACAGCCGGCGACGTTGCACGGCACGAGCCGCTGGCCGGCGACGAGGCCCGGCGACACCTCGAACTCGAACTCCCGGATCGACTCGCGCTGCGCAACCGCGAAGCGGCGCACCTGCTCGGTCGCGAACTCGATGTCGCGGCGGGTCGTCTGCGGGATCGAGCGGGTGCGCGCGGCGACCTCGTCGGCCGTCACGACGACCGGGCCCGACCACTGGTCGAGGGCCAGCGCGTACTCGCGCACCGCTTCCTCGCCGCGTTCCCGGATCTGCCCGAGCATCTCGGCGACGACCTGCTGCGCGGTGCCGGTCTCGGTCTCGGGGGTCTTCGCCGCCCGCTTCAGGTAGGTGATGGCCATGGGTCACTTCACTGCAAAAAGGGACAACGAAGGCACGTACCCGATCAGCGCCGAGACCAGGATCATCGCCACGACGAACGGCACGGCCTGGCGCGCGATCGCCACGATCGGCGTGCGGGTCAGCCCGCTCATCACGAACAGGTTCAGCCCGAACGGCGGCGTGATGAACCCCAGCCCCAGCGTCGTGATCATGAACACGCAGAAGTGGATCGGGTCCATGCCGATGCGCTGGGCCAGCGGCAGCATCAGCGGACCCAGCACGACGATGTTCGGACCCGTCTCCATGAACATGCCGGCAACCACCCAGATCAGCAGCATCAGCAGCACGACCACGCGCGGCTCGCTCGAGATGCCCAGCACCAGCTCGACGAAGCGCTGCGGGACGTCCAGCACCGTCAGCGCCTGCGCGAACAGCAGCGCGACCGCGATGATCGGCAGCACCACGCCGCACACCCGCGCCGAGGTGCCCAGCATGTCGGGGAAGTCCTTCAGCGTCAGCGTGCGCTGCGCCAGGCCGATGAGCAGCGCAGCGGCGACAGCCACCGCCGCCGACTCGGTCGGCGTGAACACGCCCGAGTAGATGCCGCCCAGGATCACGACCGGCACCAGCAGCGCCCACTTGGCGTCGTAGAGCGTGCGCCACCAGCGCGCCCACGAAAACCGGTCGGTCGAGCGCTCGTAGCCGCGGATCCGGTTCACGAGCGCATTCGTCAGGATCACCGAGACCAGCACCATCACGCCGGGCACGAAAGCCGCCTGGAACAGCGTCGTCGAGGAGATGCCCAGCACCAGCCCGATGATGATGTAGGCGATCGACGGCGGAATCAGGATGCCGGTGCACGCCCCCGAGGCCACCAGTGCGCACGCGTACGGCTTGGGGTAGCCGACCTTGACCAGCCGGTCCATCGTGATGCGGCCCACCGCCGCGGCGTCGGCGGCGTCCGAGCCCGAGATGCAGGCGAACAGCCCGCAGCCCATGACGGTCGAGGTGCCGAAGCCCGAGCGCAGGCTGCCGAAGGTGGCCTCGGCGAAGTCCAGCAGCCGGTACGCGAGACCCGAGCGCACCATCACGTCGCCGGTCAGGATGAACAGCGGAATGGCGATCAGCGCGAACGAGTCGACGCCCTCGAACAGCGCCTCGCCCAGCAGCGTCAGCGGCAGGGCCTGCGTGCTGACCAGCATCGCGACGGTGCCCAGGCCCATCGCGATCCAGAACGGCACGGCCAGGGCCAGCAGGCCCACGGCGAGCAGGATCGACAGCGCAACGGCCACGGTTCGCTCCCGGTGCCCTATTCGTCGAACATCGCCTTGCCGGCGAACGCGTCGCGGCCGGCCCGCCAGTCGGCGACGTCGGACACCAGGCGCTGCAGCGAGCGCAGCACGATCAGCGCGCAGCCGATCGGCACGGCCGCCTCGAACCAGGCCTTCTGCACCCGCAGCACCGGCGTGGTGGCCCCGAACTCGATCAGCGTGCCGATCGCGTGCATCGACCAGCGCAGCGCGATCAGCGCGAATACGATCGTGCAGGCCTCGGCGAACGCGAACAGCAGCGGCCGCAGCCGGGCCGGGATCCGGTTGAGCAGGATGTCGAAGCGGATGTGGGCCCGCTCCTTCACCGCGTACGCCGCCCCGACCCAGCCCAGGTAGATGAACGCGTAGCGCGCGCCCTCCTCGCCCCACGCCGACGAGTAGGACAGCACGAAGCGTCGGAACACCTCGCTGACGATGACGAACACGATGAAGCAGTAGCAGACCAGCATGAAGGTCCGCTCGGCGTGCTCGTCGAGGTACTTCAGCAGCTTCACGGCGCGCGACCGGCCGGCCTCAGCCCTTGTAGTCGCCGACGGTGATCGGCCCCTTGGTGTTGGCCGCTTCCTTGAACCGGTTGAAGTTGTCGATCGAGCCGGCCAGCTTGATCTTGTGCTCGTCCCACTCCTTTCTCGCCTCGCCGCAGGTCTCGACCCACTGCCTGAACTCGTCCGGCGTGGGGTTGTAGAACTTGACGCCGGCTGTCGACAGGATCCTCATCGACTCGGCCCGCGACTTCTCGATCTGCGCGAAGGTCTCGATCTGCGTCTTCTCGCTGGCCGTGTCGAACGCGCTCTTCACGGCGTCCGGCAGCGCCTGGTACCAGTTGAAGTTGGCCGCGAACATCTGCGCGTCCGGCACCGAGCGGATCGTCGAGATCGTCTCCAGGATGTCGGCGAAGCCAAAGGTGGCCAGCGCGGCGACCGCCGGATCCAGCCCGTCGGCGACGCCCTGCTTCATCGCCGTCGGCGTCTCGCCCCAGGCCACGACGGTCGGGTTGGCACCGGCCAGCCGGTAGAACGTCTGCAGCAGCTGCGACGGCGGCACGCGCATCTTCATGCCGCGCATGTCGGCCGGCGCCTTGACCACCTTGCCGAAGCCGCGGCGCGTGGCGATCGTGCGCGGGTCGACCGTGTAGTAGAACATCGGCTTGAAGCCGCGTGCCATCACCTTGGGCAGCAGCTCCTTCTCCCACGCGCGCGAGGTCACCAGGTTCGCGTACTTCTGGTTCTCGCCGCACCAGTACGGGATGTTGATCATGTCCACGACCGGCGAGAACGGCGAGAAGTTGGACAGGCTGACGGCGCCCCCCTGCACGGTGCCGGCCTGGATCTTCTGCGCCAGCGCGCCGCCGATGCCCAGCTGGCCGGCCGGGAACAGCTTCACGTAGATGAAGCCCTTGGTCGCCTGCTCGACGTTGTCCTTGAACCTCGCCTGCATGACCGGGTACTTGACCCAGTCCTCGATCTTGTACTCGGTCGCGAAGATCATCGTCTGCTTGGCGGCCTTCTGGCGGGCCTCGTCGTCCTTGGCGACCTGCGCGATCGCCTGCTCGCAGAACAGCAGTCCCCCGGCCTGCGCGGCGGCGGCCACGGTCAGCCCGTGGCGGCCGGCCACCTCGATGAAGCGCCGGCGCTCGGCACGGAATGGTTCCAGGACCGGATCGTGGGTCATGCTCGTCTCCTCGTTGTGGGGGGCTCAGGTCTTGCGCGCCGGACGATAGAAGCCCGCCACGAAGAACGTGACGGCGGCCAGCACGCACAGGAACTCGCCGATCTCGCCCATGAACCAGCCGCCGCCGGCGCTGACCGACCCGCTCAGCTTGCCGCCGAGCAGGTTCACAGCGTAGATCGCGATCAGCAGCGCCGCGGCCGCGTAGCAGGTCGAGCTCTTCACGGCGCGGCGCGGGCGGATTCGGCCGGGCGGGTTCAGGCCGACTCGTAGAGCCGGGTCAGCACGAACTCGCGATGGCCGAGCAGCTCCGCCGCGGTCCACTCGCCGTTGGCGGTGCGCAGCATGCACTCGAGCAGCATGTCGCCGGCCTGGTCCATGTTGAGCTCGCGGCGCAGCAGGCCGGACGTGTCGACGTCGATGTGCTCGGACATCGTGCGCACGGTGCGCGGGTTCGCGCAGATCTTGATGACCGGCAGGATCGGGTTGCCGATCACGTTGCCCTGCCCGGTCGGGAAGAAGTGCACGGCGTACCCGGCGGCTGCGCACAGCGTGACCATCTCGGCCGCGGCCGACGACGAGTCCATGAACCACAGGCCCTTGCCGGTCGGCGCTTCGGCCTTGTCGAGCACACCGTCGACCTTGCACTTGCGACCGATCTTCTGGATGTTGCCCAGTGCCTTCTCCTCGATGGTCGTCAGCCCGCCGATGATGTTGCCCTTGGTCGGCTGCGACTCGGAGAGGTCGCTGGTCTTGTGCCGGTTGATGACCTCCTGGTAGCGATCGAACATCGCCATGAACTGCCGGCGGACCTCGGGCGTGCGGCAGCGCGCCGCCACCAGGTGCTCGCCCCCGGTCAGCTCGGTGGTCTCGCCGAACACCAGCGTGGAGCCCGCGGCGTAGAGCTTGTCGAACGCGTCGCCCACGGTGGGGTTGGCGCCGCAGCCGGAGGTGGTGTCCGACTCGCCGCACTTGGTCGACACCCACAGGTCCCGGATCGGGTGCTCGGTGCGCCTGAGCGTCGTGGCGTGCTTCATGAACCGGTAGGCCGCACGCGAGGCGGCGGCAACCGTCGAGATGTCCCCGTTGAGCTCGATCGAGAAGCCCTCGACCGGCTTGCCGCTGGCCGCGATGCCGTCGACCACGCGCTTGGTCCAGCCGGGCTCGATGCCGATGACCACGACCGCCGCGACGTTGGGATTGGTGCCCGTGCCGATCAGCGTGCGGAAATGCAGTTCCAGGTCGGCCCCGAACTGCAGTCGCCCGTACGGGTGCGGGATCGCCAGCGTGCCCTTGATGTGCGCGGCGACCGCCTCGGCCGCCGCGTTGGACAGGTCGTCGACCGGCAGCACGATCACGTGGTTGCGAACGCCGACGCGGCCGTTCTCGCGCGGGTAGCCCCAGAATTTGGCTTTCTTGATGTTCATGTGAGCCTACCAGCGCTTGGTCTTGACGTTGTGCACGTGCAGGTGCTCGCCCTTGGCGATCGGGGCCACGACCCTGCCGATGTCGACGCCGTACTTGATCACGGTGTCGCCCTTGCCGAAGTCCTGCAGCGCCAGCTTGTGCCCGATCGGGATGTCGCTGCGCGCCTTGAACTTGACCTCCTTGTCCTGCTCCATGATCCAGCCGGTCAGCATCTGGCCCGCCTTCACGCCCTCGACGACGACGACGCCGACGCCGTCGCCCTCCTCATGCACGACAAAATGGATCATTGCGCTCGCCGCTCGGATGGGTTGCGGGGACGTGCCCGGTGAAATTCAAGTAGATCATATAGATGACTGCGCGTCAATCGAGCGGCCGGGCCGCATCGAACGGCCGCGCGCGCGCCGCGGTCAGCGCGTTGAAGCGCGACAGCCACTGTGCGGCCTGGGTCGCCAGACCGGTGCGCGCGGCCGCCAGGTCGGGAAACGCCGCCAGCGCCTGCGCCCAGATCGCGCGCCCGGCCAGGAAGCCGCCGGCGCCGGCCTCGAGCGCGTAACCCAGCACCCGCTCGAACTGCTCGGGCGACGCGCCGGCGCTGAGCATCACCCAGGGCCGGCCGGCGGCCGCGTGCAGCGCGGCGAACGCGGCGCGGACGTGGGCGGCACCGGCGTGATCGGGAGGCGGCAGGCTGGCAGCCGCGATCGGGCTCTCGAGCTTGAACACGTCGACGCCGAAGCGCGGGTCGGCGAAGTCGGCGACCGACTCGAGCACGAGCGCGGCCTGCTTGCCGGGCGACTCCACATAGCCGTGCGCGTCGTCGCCGAGCGGGTACAGCAGCAGCTCGAACAGGAAGACGATGTCGTGGCGGCGGCACTCGTCGCCGATCGCCGCAACCCAGTCCTGCTGCGCACGCCGCACCTCGGGGGCCGCACCCGGGTGGTACCAGGCCAGCGCCTTGACGGCGTCGGCGCCGATCCGCCGGATGCGCCCGGCGCTCCAGCCTTCGATGCGTCGCGACAGGCGGCCGCCAGCCACGGTCTCGAACCGGTGGTCCTCGAGTGTCACGATCAGCCCCTGGCGAGGCGACACGTGGCGGATCGAATCCCCGTACGCCCACAGCGGGTCGAGCAGCATCGCCGAGGCCAGCGGCGCAAGCGTCTCGGTCAGCAGCGCCTTGATCGAGCGGACG
>CAYGZN010000124.1:0-8392 GCA_964354355.1 uncultured Burkholderiaceae bacterium
ACCCACACGGACACCCACACCGACACCGACACCCACACCCACACGGACACCGACACCGACACCGACACCGACACGGACACCGACACCGACACGGCAACCGCCGCCGACACAACAACCGACACAGCAGCCACCACAACCACGGGCACCGGCGCGGACGCGGGACGCGGGCAATCGTTCGAGGTCCGCGGCGCCAGCCTCGTGGTGTGGGCGGTCGGCGCGTTTGCCGACGCGCAGCGGCGCGGCTGGCAGCGTGCGCTGCCGCCCGCGCAGGTCTGCGACGCAGCGGGCGGGACGATCGAATTCGTCGTCGATGCCGCGGCGCCCGCGACGCGACTGACACTGCGCACCGAGACCGGCGAACGCCACAGCTGGCCGCTCGGGCCGGCCGACACGCGGCTGCTCGATGCATGTTCGCTCGACGGCCGCCGCCTCGAGCGCCGCGCCTGGACGCTGCCCGCGGATGTGCCCGCCGGCTACCACCAGCTGTCGCTGGGCACGGACGGCTTCCCCGCGGATGCGCCGCGGCTGATCGTCGCGCCGTCGCGCTGCTGGTGGCCGCCCGCGCTGGCCCGCACGCCGGGCGCGTGGGCGATCTCGGTGCAGCTGTACGGCCTGCACTCGCGGCGCAGCTGGGGCATCGGCGACTTCGACGACCTCGCGGCGCTGGCCGAAGGTTGCGGCGCACTCGGCGCCGCAGCGATCATGACCAGCCCGCTGCACGCCCCGTCGCTCGCGTGGACCGACCGGGGCTCGCCGTATGCGCCGTCGAGCCGGCTGGCGCTGAACCCGCTGTTCGTGTCGCTGCCGGCTGCCGACGCGCTGGACCCGTGGCCGCCGTTCGCCGCGTGGCTCGCCCAGCCGCGTGTGGCGCAGGCGCTGGCGTCGCTGCGCGCGAGCCGGACCGTCGATTATCCGGCGGTCAACGCGATCAAGCTGCGCGGCTTCGAGGTGCTGTGGCAGGGTTTCCGCGAGCGTCACCTGGGTGCGCGTGCGACCGAGCGCGGCGAGGCGTTCCGCGCGTTCCAGCGCGAGCAGGGCGAGCGGCTTCGGCACTACGCGATCTACGAGGCGATCAATGCCTGGCTCGGCGCGCTCAGCGACGGCGAGCCGACCTGGCAGCAGTGGCCGGAGCGGCTGCGCCGCCCCGAGGCGCCCGCCGTGTGGGCGTTCGCCGACGAGAACGCCGAGCGGGTGGAGTTCTTCGAGTTCGTGCAGTTCCTGGCCCAGCAGCAGTGGCTCGAGGCGGCCGAACGTGCGCGGCGCGCGGGGGTGTCGATCGGGCTGATCGCCGACCTCGCCGTGGGCGCGGATGCCGGCGGCGCGGACACCTGGTCGCTGCACGCGATGACGGCCGAGGAATTCGAGCTCGGTGCGCCACCGGACGCGTTCGCGGCCGACGGGCAGGCGTGGGGCGCGCCGCCGTGGCGGCCCGATGCGCTGGCCGAGGCGCGCTACGAGCCGTTCGTTCAGCTGCTGCGCACCGCGATGCGCGGCGCGGGCGGCCTGCGCATCGATCACGTGATGGCGCTCGAGCGGCTGTTCTGGGTGCCCCGCAACGGCACGCCCGCGCAGGGTGGCTACGTCGGCTACCCGCTCGAGGACCTGCTGCGCATCGTCGCGCTCGAGAGCGTGCGCGAGCGGTGCCTGGTCATCGGCGAGGACCTGGGTACCGTGAGGCCCGGGCTGCGCGAGCGGCTGGCGCGCGCCGGCGTGCTCGCCTACCGCGTGCTGTGGTTCGAGCGCAGCGCCGACGGGGCGCTGCTCGAGCCCGATCGCCACCCGTGGCACTCGGCGGCGGCGGTATCGACGCACGACCTGCCGACCGTCGCGGGCTACGTCGCCTGCAGCGACATCGACGAGCGCGAACTGCTCGGCCTGCTGGCCGCGCCTCAGGCTGCCGAACAGGCCCGCGCCGAGCGCCGCGCCGACGTGGCCCGCCTGCACGACAGCCTGGCCCGCCACGGTCACGATGCGTCCAACCTTGCCGACGGCCTGCATCGCCACCTGGCCGCGTGTGCGAGTCGGCTCGTGATCGTGCAGCTCGAGGACGTCGCCGGCCTGGTGCGCCAGCCCAACCTGCCCGGCACGCCCGATCGGGCACCCAACTGGCGGCAGCGCCTGGCACTGCCGCTGGAGCGGCTGCTCAGCCAGCCCGGCTGGCTCGCGCTGGCCCGGATCTTCGCGTCACGCCGCGCGCGCTGACGGCGCGCGGCGCTTCGGCAGCTTGACCTTCTCGCGTGGCGACTCCGCGCCGCCGCTTCCCGCTGCCGTGGCGCGGACCCCGACCACGACCGACCTCTTCGTGCAGTGGTTGCCAGCCATCGACGACGTTGCCTATGATGCCGCACGGGCTGCCCTGCACTGACGCAAGGATCGCCGCAACCCCGGAGAGAGCAAGCCGTGAACCCCACGCCTGACCTGTGGTCGCCGCGCAAGCGGCTGGCGGCCGCCTTCTCGGCGGGTGCCGTGCTGGCGCTCGCCGCGTGCGCCCCGATGCACACCAGCTCGGGTGGGGCGCAGCCGGCCCCGCCTGCGGCGACGTCGGCACCGACCCCGGCATCGGCCACGGCTACGGCCGCCGTAACGCCGCGCCAGGCCGACCTGCAGCGACTGGTCGACACGGCGCACGCACGGTTCAGGGATCTGAAGGAAGGCGCCAATGCCGACTACATCCCGGAACTGGCGAAGGTGCCTGCGGACCTGTTCGGCGTGGCCATCGTCACGGTCGACGGCCGGGTCTACACCGCCGGCGACGTGAACCACACGTTCTCGATCCAGTCGGTGTCCAAGCCTTTCACCGCGGCACTGGTGATGCAGCAGCAGGGCGCCGAGGCGATCCAGAAGCAGATCGGCGTCGAAGCGACCGGATTCCCGTTCAACTCGATCGAGGCGATCGCGCTGCAGCCGCAGCGCTCGAGCAACCCTCTGGTCAACGCCGGGGCGATCGCGGCCGTCAGCCTCGTCAAGGCTGGAAACGCCGAGACCAAGTACCGGATGATCGAGGACTGGTACGGCGCCTTCGCCGGCGAGAAGCTCTCGATGCTGGACGACATCTACAGGTCCGAGGCCGCCACCAACCAGGGCAACCGGGCGATCGCCGCATTGCTGAACAAGTACGGGCGCATCTACGCCGACCCGGCCGAGTCGGTCGACGTCTACACCCGCCAGTGCTCGGTCGGCGTGAACGCCCGCCAGCTGGCGGTGATGGGCGCGACGCTCGCCAACGGCGGCGTGAACCCGCTGACGCGCCAGCGCGTGCTCGACGCGCGGTACGTGCCCAAGACGCTCGCCATCATGACGACCGCCGGGTTCTACGACGAGTCGGGACTGTGGGCCTACAACGCCGGACTGCCGGCCAAGACGGGTGTGGGCGGTGGGATCGTGGCGGTGGTGCCCGGCCAGATGGCGATCGTGGGTTTTTCGCCGCGGCTGAATCCGGCCGGCAACAGCATCCGCGCGACCCGCGCGATCGAGTACATCGCGGGCGAACTCGGCGTGAGCATGTTCGGCACCGGCAAGTGACGCGATCGACCTGGCAACGGTGCCCGGTATCGAGCCGCCCCGCCGGGCGATCCTGACGTCGATGGAAAGCGTCGACCCGGCGTTGTCGGCGACCGTGACGAAGCGGCGCGCGCAGTCGCGCCGCGCGGCCCTCGGCCAGCGGGTCGCCGCGTCGGCCCGGGCGGCACCGGGCCCGGGCTCCGGCATATCGTGATGGACGACGCGATCGTCGTCCTGAACGCCGGCTCGTCGAGCGTCAAGTTCTCCCTGTTCGCCGAACGCAGCGGCGAACTCGAGCCGTCCCTGCACGGCCAGGTCGAGGGACTCTTCACGGCGCCCCACTTCGTGGCCCGGACCCGCGACGGCACCGTCGTCGCGGAGAAGTTCTGGGGCGAAGGCGCCCGCCTCGGCCACGAAGGCGCGCTCGAGCACCTGATCGGCGTGCTGCGTTCGCAGCTCGCTGACGATCGGCTGGTGGGCGTCGGCCATCGCGTGGTGCACGGCGGCGCCTCGTACGCGCAGCCGGTGCGCGTCGACGCGGCGGTGCTCGCCGACCTGCGCCGGCTCGAGCCGCTGGCGCCGCTGCACCAGCCGCACAACCTCGCGCCGATCGCGGCGCTGCTCGAGCGCGCGCCCGACCTGCCGCAGGTCGCCTGCTTCGACACCGCGTTCCACCGCAGCAACCCGGACCTGGCCCAGATGTTCGGCCTGCCCTTCGCGATGTTCGAGAGCGGCATCCGCCGCTACGGGTTCCACGGGCTGTCCTACGAGTACATCGCGTCGGTGCTGCCGCGCACGGACCCGAAGGCGGCCGCGGGCCGGACGGTGGTGCTGCACCTGGGCAACGGTGCAAGCATGTGCGCACTGGACAAGGGCGTGAGCATCGCGAGCACGATGGGGTTCACGGCCGTCGACGGCCTGATGATGGGCACCCGCACCGGCAACCTCGACCCCGGCGTCGTGCTCTACCTCATGGACGAGCGGGGACTGGAACCGAAGGCGATCGAGAAGCTGCTGTACAGCGATTCCGGGCTGCTGGGCGTGTCGGGCATCTCGAGCGACATGCGCACGCTGCTGGCCAGCGACGAGCCGCGCGCCCGCCTGGCGATCGACCTGTACGCCTATCGGATTCGGCGCGAACTCGGCTCGCTGGTCGCTGCCCTCGGCGGGCTGGACGCGCTGGTGTTCACTGCCGGCGTCGGCGAGAATGCCGCCGCGATCCGCAGTGCCGTCTGCCGCGACGCACACTGGCTCGGCGTCGAGCTCGACGAAGCCGCCAACGCGTCGGGCGCTGCCCTGATCAGTTCACCGCGCAGCCGCGTCAACGTGTGGCGGTTGCCGACCGACGAAGAGCTGATGATCGCCCGCCACACCGTGCGGCTTCTCGGCCCATGACGGAGATCGCAGCATGAACGAACGAGCTGCACCGGCACGCCTGCTCGCCGGCCAGAAGGGAGGGGTCGCCGGCGTGGCCCACGAACACGTTGTCGCCTGCGCGAACCGGGCTGCGTCGTGTGCGCGACGCCCGGGAGGCAGCGTGAAACACCTGCCTCGCATCGCTGTCTGGCTGCTGGTCGCCTGCGCCGTGCCGGTTCGCGCCGCAGGCGCCGATCCGGCCGCACCGTGCCAGGCGCGCAACCTGGACTTCGGCCAGAAGTCGGTGCGCTGGGCACACCAGCCGCTGTCCAAGCTCAAGCGCGACACGTCCTACTCGCCCGCGCAGGAAGACGGCCGAACCATCCTGCGGGCCACCGCGGATCGTTCGGCCTCGATGTACGTGACGCTCGTGGACAAGGCGACGGGGGTGCCGGCCGCGGTCAGCTGGCGCTGGAAGACCGACGCGCTCGTGCCGGGTGCCGACAACCGCGACAAGAGCCGCGAGGACGCACCCCTGCGCGTGCTGGTGGCGTTCGACGGCGATCCGTCCACGCTGCCGGAGGTCGAGCAGAAACGTTTCGCCCGCGCCAAGTCGATGTCGGGGCGCAACGTCCCCTACGCGGTGCTGATGTACATCTGGAGCGAACAGGTGCCGCTCGACACCGTGATCCCCTCCGCGCACACCGGCCAGGTCAAGATGCTGGTGGCCGCCACCGGCACTGCGGACCTGGGACGCTGGCAGTCGCTGCGCCGGGACCTGCGGGCCGACTACCGGCGCGCGTACGGGGCAGACCCGGGGCGCGTGCTGGGAATCGGCGTGATGACCGACACCGACAACACCGCCACGAAGGCAGCCGGCGACTACGCAGACATCCGCCTCGCGTGCGGTCCCGACTGACCGCTCGACAGGGCGGGGCCGCGGCGGTTCGCGACCGCCGCCAGCGGCTCGAAGCCGCCGGCGGGCGCCCGCCGCGCGGGCGGGAAAATGACACGCTCGAGGGAGTCGAGCAGCGCCGCGGCAGCGACCACGCGGGCGATGTTCATCGGCTCGTGAACTGCATGGTCCGCTAGAACTTGTACTGGGCCGAGAACTGGAGGCGGACGTCGTCGTTGGCAGCGCCGCCGAACTGTTCGAGCTTGCCCCACAGCAGTTCGGCGCCGGTCATCACGTTCTTCGCCGGGTACCACAACAGGTTCGCCGAAGCGTAGCTGCCCTGCTTGAATGCGGTCGGCAGCTGTCCGCCGGTGTTGTCCTGCCGATGGGCGCTGAAGCCGATCGAGCTGCTCCACCGATCGCTCCACCAGTGATCGTAGTAGGCGAAGTATCCGAGCGAAGGCACTGCTTCGGCCTGCAGGCTTGCGCTCGGCGCCAGGTCGACGCCGCCGTCGTTCATGTAGCTCGCGATCGCTTTTCCGTAGACGACCTGGCCGACGATGCGGTCCTTGCCGAAGGTCTTGAACGAACCGTTGAGGTTGATGCCCCAGCCGGTCACCGAGCCCGACGGGCTGTAGTTCGCCGTCGTCACCGTCTCGTAGCCCACCGAGCGAAGGACCCCGGCGACCTGGACCTGCCCCCAGTCGCGTTGCAGCGCGAACCGGGTCACGAAGTCGGGCCACTGCGTCCGGCCGACGATGCCAAGCGACGGATCGATGTCCGAGGCCTTGCCGGTGTCGATCGCAGCGTTGGGCGCCTCCAGCGAGACCGCCACCTTGATCCCGTCACGGTTCAGCGCCGTGTAGCGGATCTGCGGGTTGCGAACGAACACCATGCCGCTGGGACCCCAGTAGTCGATCGTGTTCGGGAAGGTGTCCATGTTCATGAACAGGCTGTCGTACTGCCCGGCCCCGAATCGATCCAGTTCCGCCCAGGCGTTCAGCAGCCGGATCTGCGTGTTGCCCCCGCCCACTCCGAACAGGTCGAAGCTCAGGATGGTCTTCAGTTCGCCGGCCGTGGTCGGCACGAACCCCTTGAACGCAATCGCCGACTGTCGCACGCTGAAAATCGATTCGCCGTCCTTGCCGCAGCCCGCGTCACCCGGGCAGTTCACCGGGATCTTGGACGGCCGCAAGGTCGAATTCCACTGCGGGTCGACGCGCTTGAAGTCCTGGATGGCGTCGAGCTGGACCTTGCCGGAGATCTCCAGCCGTGCCTTGTCGGATCCCGCGGCACTCAACTCAGGTGCGACGTTCGGAGCGACGACGGGAGGCGCGGCGGCGGCCGGGGCGGTGACGGCGGCCGGGGCGGTCGCGGCCGGGACGGCGGCGGCGGGGGCAATGGCGGCCGGGGCTGCGCCGCCAGCGCCCGCAGCCGGCGCTGGCGGTTGGGCGCCCGAGCGCTTTTCCATCGCAGTGACGCGTTCCTGCAGTTCGCGCACCATCTGCATCGCCCGATCCAGCTCGGCCTTGAGCTCCTCGGTCGTCTGAGCCTGCACGGACCCGCCGACCGCGAGGGCGACCGCACCAACCAGCACTGGGTGTTTCAATGCCCGCTCCCCGATTCAGGATGAGGTTCGGCACGGCATCGTCGCGCCGCCACACGTTCTTCGTCCGGACGTTCGCATCGAACCCCGGCCGCGTAATCCAATCCTACTATGGCTGGATGGCGCTGCGTCGGCGGCGATCGCGCGACCGCTGCCACCGTGCCACCGTGCCACCTTGCCGCCGTGCGCACAGTGCGCGAACGATGGAACACGTCGTGCCGAACGACGGGAGCGGGGACTCGGTCGATGGCCGATGGCGCGTCGAATCGCCGGCAGACCCCAGCTCGCGTGTCGCGGGACTCCCGGACGACAGAGCGCCTGTCGATCTGCCGATCGATCGTCGGCGCGCGGGTGCTCAGGGTCCACCTGATCTTCGCGACGGCGCTCGACCTGTTGCCGCCGCGCCCGCAGTGGGCGGGCGCCCGGGTCACTTCGGTTTCGGCCTGCTGTCCGATCGCCTGAGCCGCGCCAGCGCGTCGCTCGCACCGGCGTGCTGCGGCACCGTCAGCCCGAGCGTCGCGCGCTGCGCGGCGATCTGCGCGCCCTGCGCGCTGCCTCGGCTCGCGAGGTCGCGCCCGCCGGCGTAGACGTCACGCGTAATCGCAGCGACCTCGTCGATCGTCAGCGCCGGGTCGACGAGCAGCACCGCTGCGACCGCGATCGTGGGCACGGCCGCCGTCTGACCGTCGTAGGTGCCGGCCGCGATCCGGTGCCGCATCATCGCTGCACCGGCGGTGGCGAGCCGCTCGAGGGCGTCCGCATCGAGCGGCACGAGGCGGATCGGAAGCAGCGTCGCGGCCGCGCGCAGGCTGTCGGCCGGTGCCCCGATCACCTGGATCAGCGCGTCCAGTTCGCCGTCGCGCAACGCGCGCAGGCCCGCGTCCAGCTCGAGCGGCTCCGACCGTCCCAGGTCCTGCGGCCGCAGGCCGTGGGCCTCGAGCACGTCCAGCGCCGTGCCGCGCGACGCGGAGCCCTCCGGGCCGATCGACACGCGCCTGCCGCGCAGGTCGCGCACGCTGCGGATCGCCGATTCG
>CAYGZN010000125.1:0-8390 GCA_964354355.1 uncultured Burkholderiaceae bacterium
CGACGGGCTGGCCGAGGATCTCCGAGAGCTTCTGCGCGACCGGTCGCGAGTAGGAGTCGGTGGGCCCGCCCGGTGGAAACGGCACGATCCACTTGATCGGGCGCGACGGAAACGTCTGCGCCCCGAGCGACAGCGGCACCGTCGCCGTCGCCAGGCAGGCGGCGAGCGTCAGCAATCGGGCAGCGAGGTTCATGCGCGGTCTCCGTGCGACGGGCCCGCGCGGGTGCGCGCCGGCTCTCGGGGACGATTCTACGACGCTATCGGGCCCACGGCCCGCGGGCTTTGCGGCAGAATCGGGCAGACCGGCGTATCGACGGGGGGCCGATGCAACGACGAGCGTTTCTTGCGACCTGCGCGGCCACCGCCGCCGGCGAGGCTGCGTGGGCTGCGCTCGGCGATGCGCCGGCACGGCTGTATGAGCGTGCCCGCCTGGTCGACGCCGCGGAGCGCCCGCTCAAGGCGTCGCAGATCCCGGCGCGCCAGAACCTGCTGTTCCACTATCCGTTCGTGGGCACCCCGGTGTTCCTGATCAACCTCGGGCGTCCGACGCGCAGCGACGTCGCGCTGGCGACCTCGGGCGGGCAGCGCTATGCGTGGCGCGGCGGCGTCGGGCCCGGGCGCTCGATCGTCGCCTTCTCGGCGATCTGTGCGCACCAGCTGGTCTACCCGACCCGCGAGATCAGCTTCATCGCCTATCGCGACGCGCCGGGCGCGGCCAGCAAGCGCGCCGAGGTGATCCACTGCTGCGCCGAGCACAGCCAGTACGACCCGGCCGACGGCGCCAGGGTGCTGGCGGGTCCGGCCGAGCAGCCGCTGGCAGCGATCCTGCTGGAGCACGACGCGGCCACCGACGAGCTGTTCGCGGTCGGCACGCAGGGCGCCGAGCTGTTCGACGCGTTCTTCGCCAAGTACACGATGCGCCTGTCGCTGGAACACCGCGGCCGCGAGCGCCAGGCGGTCGCCGGTGCCTGCCTGGTGCAGCCGATGGAGCGGTACTGCCGACAGCAGGTGCGGTGCTGAGCCGTTCGCCGCAGCCCGATTCGCGCGACGCGTGGCTGCGGCTGGCCGCGTCGCTGGCGCTGATGACGATCGGCAGCAGCGGCATGTACGTCGTGGTCGTGGTGCTGCCGGCGGTCCAGGCCGAGTTCGGCGTCGCGCGTGCCGACGCGTCGCTGCCCTACACGATGACGATGCTGGGCTTCGGCATCGGCGGCATCCTGATGGGACGGCTCGCGGACCGCTTCGGCGTCATGGTGCCCGTGCTGATCGGCATCGTCGGCCTGTCGATCGGCTTCGTGCTTGCGGCGGTGTCGCCGTCGCTGTGGCCGTTCGCGCTCGCGCAGGGCGTGATGATCGGGCTGCTGGGCAGCTCGGCGACCTTCGCGCCGCTGGTGGCCGACACGTCGCTGTGGTTCGTGCGGCGCCGTGGCATCGCGGTTGCGATCTGCGCGGCCGGCAACTACGTGGCCGGCGCGGTCTGGCCGCCGATCGTGCAGCACTTCGTCGAATCGGTCGGCTGGCGCCAGACCTACGTCGGCATCGGCGCGTTCTGCCTGGTCACGATGCTGCCGCTGGCGCTGCGGCTGCGCCAGCGTCCGCCGGGGCTGGCGCAGATCGCCGCCGCCGGCGTGGGCGTGGGCCCGGGGCCCGCCGCCGAATCGCGGCCGCTGGGGCTGTCGGCCAACGGACTGCAGTGGCTGCTGTGCCTGGCGGGCGTCGCCTGCTGCGTGGCGATGTCGATGCCGCAGGTCCACATCGTGGCCTACTGCAGCGACCTGGGCTACGGCGCAGCGCGCGGCGCGCAGATGCTGTCGCTGATGCTGGGTTTCGGCATCGTCAGCCGGCTTGCGTCCGGGATCGTGTCGGACCGCATCGGCGGCCTGCGCACGCTGCTGCTGGGATCGAGCCTGCAGATGCTGGCCCTGGTGCTGTTCCTGCCGTTCGACGCGCTCGGCTCGCTGTACGTCGTGTCGGCGCTGTTCGGGCTGTTCCAGGGCGGCATCGTGCCGTCGTACGCGATCATCGTTCGCGAGCTCTACCCGGCCGGCGAAGCGGGCGCGCGGGTCGGCGCGGTGCTGACCTCGACGATGCTGGGCATGGCGCTGGGCGGCTGGCTGTCGGGGGCGATCTTCGACGCCACCGGCTCGTACGACGCCGCGTTCGTCAACGGGATCGCGTGGAACCTGCTGAACGTGGCGATCGTGGTCTGGCTGCTGCGCCGGCGCGCGGGGCGGCGGCTGGCGGCGGTGGGCGCCTGACAGGCGTCGTTTCGGCGCCGGCGCGCGGCGCGGCCGTGGCCGGGCGCCGTCAGTGCTTGACCCACGTGAACACGCGCACCGGCGGGACGTTGACCAGCTCCCACTGTTTGTCGGGCGCGCCCAGGTGCGGCGTCAGAAACCCGGCAACGTGCGCGCGCACCTGGTAGGCCACGAACCGCCCGCCCGGCACGAGCACGCGGCCGATCGCCTGCGCAATGCGCTCGGAAACCTCGGTCGGCATCGTCGAGAACGGGATGCCAGAGATCACCGCATCGGGCCGCGGCAACCGGCGTGCCTGCAGGAACGACTCGATCTGCTCGGCGCTGCCCAGCTGCAGGCTGAAACGCGAATCGTGCACCGTGTCGGCCAGCCGCGCGTGAAAGCCCGGGTCGAGCTCGATCGCCAGCAGCCGGGCGTTCGGGGCCAGCGCACGCAGGAAGGCCCGCGTCGTGCCGCCGGTGCCGGGCCCCAGCTCGACGACGGTGCGGGCGTCGTGCAGGCGTGCGTTGCGCACCAGGCGCTGCTCGAGCCGGTGCGAGCTCGGGATCACCGAGCCCACCCGTGCCGGCTCGCGCAGGAAGCCGCGCAGGAACTCGACGCGGTCACGCCAGGTGGACGCGTCGGACGCGGACGCGTCCTCGGGGTAGGCAGGGGCCGCGGCGAGGCCCATCGGCTCGGTATCGGTGTGGTTGGCGCGTGACATCGACACGGTCTCGGTGGTGACTGGCGCGCAGCTTACACGATGTCGGTACCGGAGCTGCCCGCTGCGCCCAGGGGTCAGCTGCGACGCTCGCCCGAGGCGTGCAGGAAGATCGCCGACACGTCGAGCTGGCCCAGGTCGGCGCGGCGCGCCGCCTGCAGCTGGTTGCGCACCAGCGAAGCCAGCGGAGCGGGCCGGTCCAGCGCCTGCGCCAGCGCAAGGAAGTAGCGCAGGTCCTTCTCCATCAGCGCGAGCTGGAACTGCGGCGCAAAGTCGCGCGCCGCGATCTTGGGGATCTTGGTCCGGACCAGCCTGGAGCCGGCCGCACCTTCGCCCAGGATCTCCAGCGTCGCGGCCGCGTCGAGCCCTGCCGCCTCGGCGACCATCATCGCCTCGGCGATCGCCGCGTTCATCGTGCCCGACAACATGTTGTTGATCAGCTTGATCGTTGCGCCGGACCCGCTCGGGCCCATGTGGCGAACCATGCGGCCCATCGCCGCCAGCAGGCCCCGCGCCGCCTCGAGCGCCGGGGCCTCGCCGCCGACCATGAACACCAGCTCGCGGCCGCGGGCCTGCGCGAGGCTGCCCGACACGGGCGCATCGAGGTAATCGCAGCCGCGCGCGCGCGCGGCTGCGTGCACCTCACGCGCCATCGACGGCGTGTTGGTGCTGCTGTCCACGATCACCGTGCCCGGCGCGCACGCCGCCACGACGCCTGCGGGCCCGAGCATCACCTCGCGGGTCGCGTCGTCATCGGCGACCATCGACACGACGAACTGCGCACCCCGGGCCGCGTCGCCCGCCGACGTGCAGACCGCCGCCCCCGCGGCCGCGAACGGTTGCGTCCTGGCGGGCGTCCGGTTGAAGACCCGCAGCGAGAAGCCCGCCTGCTGCAGATTGCCGGCCATCGGCGCGCCCATCGCGCCGAGGCCGATGAAGGCGACGGTGGTCATGTCTCGGTGAGGCCGTTTCGGATTTCTGCCCGGACCGGCAGGATCGCGTCGCCGGCGTGGCCGTGTCAAGCAGGATCGCCATGCAAACGGAATCGCGGGGCCACGGGGTCGCGATGCGGCCGATCGCGAAGCCCGCATCGCTATACTGGCCATCGAACCAGTTGTTCAACGGAGCCGATGATGCACGACCTGGTGATTCGCGGGGGCACGATCGTCGACGGCAGCGGCGCGCCACGCGTGGTGGGCGACGTCGCGATCGACGGGGACCGGCTGGCGCAGGTCGGCGGCAAGGCCGGTGCGGCCCGGCGCGAGATCGATGCGGGCGGCGCGATCGTCACGCCCGGCTGGGTCGACGTCCACACGCACTACGACGGCCAGGCCACCTGGGATCCGTACCTGACGCCGTCGTCGTGGCACGGCGTGACGACCGTCGTGATGGGCAACTGCGGGGTCGGCTTCGCGCCGGTGAAGCCCGACCGGCGCCAGTGGCTGATCGGCCTGATGGAGGGCGTCGAGGACATTCCGGGGGCCGCGCTGTCGGAGGGCATCCGCTGGGAGTGGGAGACCTTTCCGCAGTACCTGGATGCGCTCGATCGGCGCCCGCTGGCCATCGACGTCGGCACGCAGGTCCCGCACGGTGCGCTGCGCGTGTGGGTGATGGGCGAGCGCGGCGTCGCCGAAGGCAGCCAGCCCACGGCCGAGGACATCGCGCAGATGGCGCAGCACGTGCGCGAATCGGTGCTGGCGGGCGCGCTCGGCTTCTCGACCTCGCGCACGCTGCTGCACCGGGGTTCGGACGGCGTGCTGGTGCCGGGCACCCACGCCGAGCGCGACGAGCTGTTCGGCATCGGGCGCGTGCTGGGCGAACTCGGGCGGGGCGTGTTCCAGATGACCGCCAACCACATCGACATGCCGGCCGAGACGGTGTGGATGGAGGAGCTGGCGCGCGAGACCGGGCGCCCGGTGCTGTTCAACCTGCAGCAGATCGACCAGGCTCCGGACCTGTGGAAGTCGCTGGTCGCGCGGCTGGACGAAGCGCATGCGCGCGGCGTCCCGCTGATCGGCTCGATTCCCGGCCGGCCGGCCGGCGTGCTGTACGGCTGGCGGTCGTCGCTGCACCCGTTCGTGCTGCACCCGGCCTGGCGCGAGCTCGCGGCGCTGCCGCCCGAGCAGCAGATCGCGGCGCTGCGCGAGCCGGCGCGACGCGCGCAGCTGCTGGCGCAGGATCCGCCGATGTCCAGCGAGCAGATGCGCTTCATGATCCGCTCGTTCGACAAGATGTACCGGATCGATCCGGGCGGGCCCGATTACGAGCCGGCGCCCGACACCCACGCGGCGGCGGTGGCCGCCGCCACCGGCCGCACGCCGCTGGAGGTCGTCTACGACTGGATGATGGCCGAGCACGGCAACGGCATCGTCTACTTCCCGATCTTCAACTACTCGTACCACGACTTCTCGCATCTGCACCGCCTGCTGCAGCATCCGGACACGATGGTCAGCCTGGGCGACGGCGGCGCGCACTGCGGGTACATCACCGACGCCGGGCTGCCGACCTTCATGCTCACGCACTGGACGCGCGACCGCACGCGCGGGCCGAAGCTGCCGCTCGAGGACATCGTGCGGCGCCAGACGTCCCACACCGCGTCGGTCTACGGACTGAACGATCGCGGCCTGCTTGCGCCCGGGCGCAAGGCCGACGTCAACGTCATCGACTACCAGCGGCTGGGCTTCGAGGCGCCGTACATGGCCTACGACCTGCCGGCCGGCGGCAAGCGGCTGCTGCAGGGCGCGCACGGCTACCTGGCGACGATCGTCGCCGGCCGGCCGGTCTACGAAGACGGCGAGCCCACCGGCGAGCTGCCCGGCGCGCTGGTGCGCGGCGCCCGCCGCTGAGCCGCGCCTGAGCCGCGCCTGAGCCGCGCCCGAGGAGCCCCGCGATGCAGACCCCGTTTCGACCGACCGAGTCGTTCGACGACCCGGCCGCGGCCCTCGAGCGGGTCCGCGGCATCTACGGCGACAGCGTCGAGCACCTGCGCGGCGCGCTGGCCCGCTACGTCGGCGGCAAGGACCAGTCGCGGCACGTGCGCGCGCACTACCCGTTCGTTCGCGTCGAGACCGGCACCGTGGCGCGTGCCGATTCGCGGCTGGCGTACGGATTCCTCGCGGGTCCCGGCATCTACGAGACGACGCTGACGCGCCCGGACCTGTTCGGCGACTACTACCTCGAGCAGTTCCGGCTGCTGGTGGCCAATCACGGCGTGGCGATCCAGGTCGGCACCAGCAGGCAGCCGATGCCGGTGCACTTCTCGTTCGGCGAGTCCGAGCACATCGAGGCCGAGCTCGATGCGGCGCGGTTGCTGCGCATGCGCGATCTGTTCGACCTGCCGGACCTGTCGGTGATGGACGACGGCATCGCCAACGGCACCTTCGAGCCGGTGCGTGGCCAGCCGCAGCCGCTGGCGCTGTTCACCGCGCCGCGGGTCGACTACTCGCTGCACCGGCTGCGTCACTACACCGGCACGTCGCCCGAGCACTTCCAGAACTTCGTGCTGTTCACGAACTACCAGTTCTACATCGACGAGTTCGTCGAGCTCGGCCGCGCGCTGATGGCCCGCCAGGGCGATCCGGCGGCGCCGGCCGGCGAGCTGGGCTACACCGAGTTCGTCGAGCCGGCGACGGCCGCGGGCCGGCTGCCGCAGATGCCCGCGTGGCACCTGGTGCGCCCGGACCGCACGGGCATCACGATGGTCAACATCGGCGTGGGCCCGTCCAACGCCAAGACGATCACCGACCACATCGCGGTGCTGCGGCCGCACGCGTGGATCATGCTCGGGCACTGCGCCGGGCTGCGCAACACCCAGCGGCTCGGCGACTACGTGCTGGCGCACGGCTACGTGCGCGAGGACCACGTGCTCGACGAGGAGCTGCCGCTGTGGGTGCCGATCCCGGCGCTGGCCGAGATCCAGGTCGCGCTCGAAGCGGCCGTGGCCGAGGTCACGCAGCTCTCGGGCTACGAACTCAAGCGCATCATGCGCACCGGCACCGTCGCCTCGACCGACAACCGCAACTGGGAGCTGCTACCGCACGCGGGCCCGAGCCGCCGCTTCAGCCAGAGCCGGGCGGTCGCGCTGGACATGGAGAGCGCCACCATTGCGGCCAACGGCTTTCGGTTCCGCGTGCCGTATGGCACGCTGCTGTGCGTGTCCGACAAACCGCTGCACGGCGAGATCAAGCTGCCCGGGATGGCCAACCGCTTCTACCGCGAGCGCGTCGACCAGCACCTGCGCATCGGCATGCGCGCGATCGACCTGCTGCGCCGCCAGGGCACGAACCGCCTGCACAGCCGCAAGCTGCGCAGCTTCGCCGAGGTGGCGTTCCAGTGACGCCCCGAAACCCGTCACGAGGCCGATGACGCGATGAACCCCGACACCCGCCAGGACCGGCTCGACATCCTCGAGTGCGTGCAGAACTGGGTCGTGTGGCGCGACGCCGGCGACTGGGAGCGGTTCCGCACGGTGTGGCACGACGACGGGTGGATGACGGCCACCTGGTTCCAGGGGCCGGCCGCGCAGTTCATCGAGGTCAGCCGGCAGGGATTCGAGCGCGGCGTCAGCATCCTGCACTTCCTGGGCGGCAGCAGCGTCGAGGTCGTGGGCGAGCGCGCCGTCGCCCAGACCAAGATGACGATCAGCCAGCGCGGCGACGTCGACGGCGTGCGCGTCGACGTCGTGTGCACCGGCCGTTTCCACGACTTCTTCGAGCGGCGTGCGGGGCTGTGGAAGATCGTGCGGCGCCAGCCGATCTACGAGAAGGACCGGATGGACCCGGTCGACCCGGCGGCGCGGCTGGTGCTCGACGCGGCGCTGCTCGAGCGGTTTCCCGACGGCTATCGCCACCTGGCCTACCTGCAGACGCGGATCGGCTACACGATCAAGCTCGACCTGCCGCAGCTCAGGGGCCCCGCGGTCGAGCTCCTGTACCGCCAGGGCCGCCAGTGGCTGCAGGGCGCGGCCACCGCGTTTGCGCAGTGACCGAGGCCGCAGCGACCCGGACCGGAGTGAGCGAGGCCGCAGTGAGCGAGGCCCCGTGGCTGGCCCGGCTCAACCCCCGGCAGCGCGAGGCCGCGGCCTGGGGTGCGCCCGGCGACACGGGCCGGTTCGAATCCGGGCCGCTGCTGGTGATCGCCGGCGCCGGCACGGGCAAGACGGGCACGCTGGCGCACCGGGTCGCCCACCTGGTGCTCTCGGGCATCGACCCGGCGCGCATCCTGCTGTTGACCTTCAGCCGGCGAGCCGCCACCGAGATGACGCGCCGCGCCGAGCGGCTGGTGGCCCAGGCGCTGTCGGAAAAGCGCCGGGCCGCGTCCCCGGCCGCTGCGGTGCGCCTGCCCTGGGCCGTCACGTTCCACGCGATCGGCGCGCGGCTGCTGCTCGCGTACGCACGGGCGGTCGGCCTGGCCCCCGGGTTCGGCATCCTCGA
>CAYGZN010000126.1:0-8296 GCA_964354355.1 uncultured Burkholderiaceae bacterium
GTCGCGCGGCCGCTGGCGCAGGCGATGGCCACTCGTGCCGGCGAGTTCCGCCCGGTGCTGCGTTCGGCCGACGACGGGCTGCGCGAGGCGCTGTCGGCGCCCGTCGGACTGGTCGCGGTGACCGATCCCGCCGACAACCCGCTGTCGGGCGGCGCCGCCGACACGCCGGGGCTGTTCGCGGCGCTGCTGGCGCAGCGTCAGGACCCGGCCTCGCCGGTCCACGCGCTGGCCCCGGGAGCGGTCGCCTTCGCGTTCTTCGCCGACCCGTCGGTGGTGCAGCAGGCGCGCGCGGCCGGCGCCGGGGCGACGCTGGCGACAGCGCTGGGGGCGACGACCGGAACCGCCTTCGGCGCGCCGGTGACGGTGCGGGCCCGCGTGCTGCGGTTCACCGACGGGCGCTTCGTCAACACCGGGCCGATGGAGCGGGGCAGCGTCGTGACGCTGGGCTCGACCGTGGTGCTCGACGTCGCGGGCATGCAGGTCATCGTGACCGAATCGGTGGGCGCCGCCAACGACCCGGCGTTCTTTGCGCTGCACGGCATCGACCTCGGCGCGACGCGCCTGCTGTGCGTGAAGGCCAAGAACCACTTCCGCGCGGCGTTCCAGCCGCTGTGCCGGGCGATCGTCGACGTCGACTGCCCGGGCCCGGCCGCCGCGGACCTGCGCAGCCTGCCGTTTCGGCGCGCGCCCCTGCTGGAGGTCGCCGATGAGACATGACCTGCTGATCCGCGACGCGATGATCGTCGACGGGTCCGGCGGTCCGCCCGTGCACGGCGACGTCGCCGTGTCGGCCGGGCGAATCGTGACGGTCGGCCGTGTCGACGGCGCGGCGCACCGGGTCGTCGATGCCGGCGGCCTGGCGCTGGCGCCGGGCATCGTCGACCTGCACACCCACTACGACGCCCAGCTGACCTGGGACCCGACCTGCTCGCCATCGCCGGCGCTGGGCGTGACGACCGCGGTGATCGTCAACTGCGGCTTCGGCATCGCGCCGTGCCCGGCCCCGCTGCGCGAGACCGTGCTGCGCAACCTGTCGGTCGTCGAGGGCATGGACCTGGACGCGCTGCTGGCGGGCGTGCGCTGGGACTTCGAATCGTTCGCGCAGTACCTGTCGCGGCTGCGCGCGATCGGGCCGTCGCTGAACATCGCCGTGCTCGCCGGGCACTCGGTGATCCGGACCGCGGTGATGGGCGCCGACGCGTCGACGCGGCCGCAGGCCACGCCCGCCGAGCGCGCGGCGATGCGCCAGCACGTGCGCGACGCGATGGACGCGGGCGCGATCGGCTTCGCGTCGTCGTTCTCGCCCAACCACAGCGGCTACGGCGGGCTGCCGATGCCCTCGACGATCGCCCCCGACGACGAGCTCGCCGAGCTGGTCGGTGTGCTGGGCGAGGTCGGCCGCGGCGTGTTCATGAGCGCCACCGGGCCACGCGCGACGCCCGAGTACATGGAACGCCTCGCGCGGGCCACCGGCCGGCCGATGTTCATCTCGACCGTGCTGTCGATGTACAGCGAGGCCGCGCCGGACCGTGGGCTCGCACTGTACGAGCGGTGCGCGCAGGCGATCGATCGCGGCCACGAGGTCTACATCCAGAGCAACTGCCAGCCGCTGTCGTTCGACTTCGACCTGGTGTCGCCGTACGTGCTGTACAGCCACGACGCGTTCGATCGCGTCAAGGCGGCCAACGGCGAGCGCCAGGCCGTGGCCGCGGCCTACCGCGACCCGGCGATGCGGGCGCGCTTCAGGCAGAACCTGGTGCAGCCCGCCGAGGGCATCCTGTTCTACGGCGACTGGCGCAGCATCGAGGTGTCCCCGGCGCGCGCCGCGTACGCCCACCTGGCGCAGCAATCGGTGGCCGAGGCGGCCGCCGCCGCCGGCGCCGACCCGCTCGACTGGATGCTCGACTTCGCGCTGGCCGAGGACCTGCAGACCCGCTTCGTCGGCAAGTTCTACAACAACCGCGACGATGGCGTCGCCCCGCTGCTGCGGCACCGCGCCGGCGTGATCGCGCTGTCGGACGCCGGCGCGCACCTGTCCTACCTGTGCGATGCCGGCTTCGGCCTGCACCTGCTCGGCCACTGGGTCCGCGAGACCGGCACGTTCGCGCTGGCCGAGGCGGTGCGCCGCCTGACGAGCCATCCGGCGGACCTGTACCGGATCCCGGCGCGGGGACGCATCGCGCCCGGCGCGTGGGCGGACCTGCTGCTGTTCGACCCGGCGCGCGTCGGCATCGGTCCGCTGCACGCGGCCCTCGACCTGCCGGGCGGGCGGCGCCGGATGATCCGAAACGGGCTGGGTGTACACGGCGTGTGGGTCAATGGCACCATGACGTTCGACGGCCGGGACTACGTCGGGCAGACACCGGGCCCGGGCCACGTGCTCGACCGATTCGAGCGCTGAGCGCGGACCGCACCCGAGCGCAAGCGGCCCGCGCCGCCGGGCGACACACTGACGGAGACGAGATGACGGTCATCGAGAGTTTTCGCACCGAGGTGCGCGCCTGGCTCGAATCGAACTGCCCCGCCGAGATGCGCCAGCCGATGCGCAGCGAGGCCGACATGTGCTGGGGCGGGCGCAAATGGACGTTCCAGTCCGACGCGCAGCGCGTGTGGCTGCAGCGCATGGCCGAGCGCGGCTGGACCGTTGCGCAGTGGCCGCGCGAGTACGGCGGCGGCGGGCTCAGCGCCGACGAAGCCCGGGTGCTGCGCAACGAGATGCGCGCGCTGGGCTGCCGCTCGCCGCTGGAGAGCTTCGGCATCTGGATGCTCGGGCCGGCGCTGCTGCGCTTCGGCACCGAGCAGCAGAAGCGCGAGCACCTGCCGCCGATCGCCCGCGGCGAGATCCGCTGGTGCCAGGGCTACTCCGAGCCCAATGCCGGCTCGGACCTGGCGTCGCTGCAGACCCGCGCCGAGGAGCGCGGCGATCACTTCGTGGTCAACGGCCAGAAGGTCTGGACCTCGTACGCCGACAAGGCCGACTGGATCTTCTGCCTGGTGCGCTCCGACACCGGCGCGCGCAAGCACACCGGCATCAGCTTCCTGCTGTTCGACATGGCCAGCCCCGGCGTGTCGACCCGCCCGATCACGCTGATCTCGGGCGCGTCGCCCTTCTGCGAGACCTTCTTCGACGACGTGGTCGTTCCGCGGCGCAACCTGGTCGGCGATCTGCACGCCGGCTGGACCGTGGCCAAGTACCTGCTGACGCACGAGCGCACGATGATCGGCGGCAGCCTCGACAGCCGCGGCGTGCCGGCGCTCGGCCAGGTCGCCGCGCGCAGCATCGGGCTGGACGACACCGGGCGCCTCGCCGACCCGATGCTGCGCAGCCAGATCGCCACCTTCGAGATCGACGAGGCCGCGTTCAGGCTCGCGCTGGAGCGGGCCGGCGACCAGGCCAAGGCCGGGCAGGCGAACCCGGCCTTCTCCTCGGTGCTGAAGTACTACGGCTCCGAGCTGAACAAGCGTCGCAACGAGCTGATGATGTCGGCGCTCGGGGCCGACGGCCTCGAGTGGGAGGGCGCGCGTTCGCGCGAGGGCGCCGCGGCACGCGCCTGGCTGCGCTCGAAGGCGAACTCGATCGAGGGCGGCACCAGCGAAGTGCAGCTCAACATCGTGTCCAAGCGCATCCTGGCGCTGCCCGACGCCTGAACGCCCACCCCACCCGGACCCACGCGATGGCCCTGCTGCTGAACGAAGAACAGTCGATGCTGCGCGACAGCGCGCGCACGTTCCTGGCCGGCAACGCGCCGGTGTCGCACCTGCGCGCGCTGCGCGACCAGCGCGACGCAACGGGATTCTCGCGCCCGCTGTGGGAGCGCTTCGCCGAGATGGGTTTCTGCGGCATCGCCGTGCCCGAGGCGTACGGCGGCCTCGGTCTGGGGTCCGTCGAAGCGGGCGTGCTGATGGAGGAGATCGGCCGGACGCTCGTGCCGTCGCCGTTCCTGTCCACCGGCGTGCTGACCGCCACGGCACTGGTGCGCGGGGGCAGCGACGCGCAGCGCAAGCAGTACCTGCCGCAGATCGCGGCCGGCCGGCTGGTCGGGGCGCTGGCCGTCGACGAGACGGCCCGGCATCGTCCCGACCGAATCGCCACGACCGCCACGCCGACGCCCGACGGCTTCGTGCTGCGCGGGGCGAAGACCTTCGTCGTGGACGGCCACGTGGCCGATCTGATCGTGGTCGCTGCACGCGTCGAAGCGGCGGTCGCCGCACGAGTCGAGCCGGCGGCCGCTGGCCCGGCTGCGCCGGTGGCGCTGCTGCTGGTGCCGGGCGACGCGCCGGGCCTCGAGCGCGAACGCACCGTGATGGTCGACGCCCACAACGCCGCGCGGCTGACGCTGCGCGACGTGCGCGTCGGTCGCGATGCGCTGCTCGCGGGCGCCGAGGCGGGGGGAGACCTGCTGGGGACCGTTCTCGACGCGGGCCGCGCCGTGCTCGCGGCCGAGTTGCTCGGCGCAGCCGACGAGGCATTTGCGCGCACGCTCGCCTACCTGAAGGAGCGCAAGCAGTTCGGCAAGACGATCGGCGAGTTCCAGGCGCTGCAGCACCGCGCCGCGCACCTGTACGGCGAGCTGGAGATCACGCGGGCGGCCGTGCTCGCCGCGCTGCAGGCGATGCACGCCGATCCCGGCGCCGCGGCCGCGGCGGTGTCGATCGCCAAGGCGCGCGCCGGCGCGACCGCGACGCTGGCCGTGCAGGAGGCCGTGCAGATGCACGGGGGCGTCGGCATGACCGACGCGCTCGAGATCGGCTTCTTCATGAAGCGGGTGCGCGTCGCCAACGAGCTGCTCGGCGACGCGAGTTTCCACGCCGAGCGCCTGGCGCGCCTGCGCAAGTATTGAGGAGCCGCGCGATGAACACCGAGCCGACTGCCGGCAGCCTGCCGCCCTGGCCGGCCATGACGCTGGCCGAGGCCCACGCCCGGCTGACCGCGCCGGGCATGCCGTTCGAGATGGCCGAGTGCAGCATCCGCGGCCTGCCGACCCGCGTCTTTCGCAACGCGCCACCCACGCTGCGCGAGCTCTTCGTGGCAGGTCGCGCGCACGGCTCGAAGACGTTCCTGGTGTACGACGACGACCGGGCCAGCTTCGAGGGGTTCTGCCGGGCGGCGCTGGCCGTCTCGCACGCGCTGATCGACCAGGGCGTGCGCAAGGGCGACCGCGTCGCGCTGGCGATGCGCAACCTGCCCGAGTGGCCGGCCGTGATGTTCGGCGCTTTGCTGGCCGGCGCGATCGTCACGCCGCTCAATGCGTGGTGGACCGGGGCCGAGCTGGAGTACGGGCTGACCGATTCCGGCAGCAAGGTGCTGTTCGTCGACGCCGAGCGGCTCGAGCGGCTGGCCGAGCACCTGCACAACTGCCCGGACCTCGTGCGCGTGTACGTGACGCGCGACGACGACGAGATCGCGCACCCCAAGGTGCGCCGGCTCGAGGACGTGACGGGCCCGGTCGCCGGCTGGGACGCGCTGCCCGATCGCCCCTATCCGGACGTGCCGATCGAGCCCGACGACGACGCGACGATCCTGTACACGTCCGGCACCACCGGCAAGCCCAAGGGCGCGCTGGGCACGCATCGCAACGGCACGTGCTCGACGGTCGCGGCGATGCTCAACCACGCACGCAACTTCCTGCGCCGCGGCGAGCCGATGCCGCAGCCCGACCCGGCCGCGCCGCAGAAGAGCGTGCTGCTGGCGATCCCGTTCTTCCACACCACGGGCTGCCACGCGATCCTGTGCCCGTCGCTGTTCGGGGGCAGCAAGATCGTGCTGCTGCACCGCTGGGACGCCGAGGTCGCGATGAAGCTGATCGAACGCGAGCGGGTGACCAGCGCCGGCGGCGTGCCCACGATCGCCTGGCAGCTGATCGAGCACCCGGGGCGCAGCCGCTACGACCTGTCGTCGCTGGAGTCCGTGTCGTACGGCGGCGCCCCCGGCTCGGCCGAGCTGGTGCGCCGGATCAAGGAGGTGTTCCCCAAGTCGGCGCCCGGGCTGGGCTGGGGCATGACGGAGACGTCGGCGACCTTCACCGGCCACTCGGGAGAGGACTACGTGAACCGGCCCGACAGCAGCGGGCCCGCGTTGCCGGTGTGCGAGATGAAGGTCGTCGACGAGCGCGGCGTGGCGCTGCCGCCCGGGCAGGTCGGCGAGCTCTGGGCCCGGGGACCCAACGTCGTGCGCGGCTACTGGAACAAGCCCGAGGCGACTGCCCAGACCTTCGCAGACGGCTGGCTGCGCACCGGCGACCTCGCGCGCGTCGACGACGAGGGCTTCCTGTTCGTGGTCGACCGCAAGAAGGACATGCTGATCCGCGGCGGCGAGAACATCTACTGCATCGAGGTCGAGAACGTGCTGTACGAGCACCCGGCCGTGATGGACGCGGCGCTCGTGGGCATCCCCCACCGCACGCTGGGCGAGGAGCCCGGCGCCGTCGTCACGCTCAAGCCCGGTACGCACGCCACCGAGGAGGATCTGCGCGGCTTCGTTGCGGAACGGCTGGCCGCGTTCAAGGTGCCGGTGCGCGTGCTGTTCGCCAGCGAAACGCTGCCGCGAAATGCCAACGGCAAGATCATGAAGGCCGAGCTGCGCAAGCGGTTCGGGTGACGGTGCCCCGCGGCGCGCGCGTGCTGCGCGGGATCCGCCGCGCGCTCGTCGTGGTGGCCGTGCTGCTGCCCGGTCCGCTGGCGGTGCTGGCGTGGGGCCCGCGCGAGTCGACGGCATCGGCAGAAGCGGCGGCCTCGGTGGCATCGGTGGCATCGGCGGCAACGCCCGACGGCGCAAGCGCGGCCACCGTGCAGGTGTACGGAGCGCGCACCTACGGCTGGCGCGGCGCGTTCGGCATTCACACCTGGATCGCCGTTCGCCGTCGCGATGCGCCGCTGTACACGGTCTACCAGGTCATCGGCTGGAGCGTGTACCGCGGCGGGCCCGCGATATCGGTCCGGCGGGTCGAGCGCGCGGACTTCCGGTGGTTCAACGCCGAGCCGCAGCTGCTGGCGCAGCGGCGCGGCGCCGACGCCGAGCCGCTGATCGACCGGGTCGAGGCGGCCGTGGCGGCGTATCCGTGGCCGCTGGAGTACCGCGTCTGGCCGGGGCCCAACAGCAACACGTTCACCGCCTTCGTCGCACGCCAGGTGCCCGAGCTGGGGCTCGACCTGCCATCCACCGCGATCGGCAAGGACTATCTCGCGGGCGGCAGGGTCGTCGACCGCACGCCCAGCGGCAGCGGCTGGCAGTTCTCGCTGCTCGGGCTGTTCGGCGTTTCGCTCGCACTGGAGGAAGGTCTCGAGGTCAACCTGCTCGGCCTGTCGTTCGGGCTCGACCTCAACGACCCCGCCCTGCGCCTGCCTGGAATCGGCCGGCTGGGCGCGGATGCGTCCATCAAGCCGCCCCGGCCAGCCTCGCAATAGTCTCGTGAAAGCCGGCAACCGTCTGCGCGATGATGTCGCGCACCGGCAGCACCGCGTCGATCCGGCCGCAGACCTGGCCGGTCAACGGCACCGCCGCCTCCATGTCGCCTTCGAAGTACAGCTGGCGGACGCCGGCGAATTCGGCCCGGACGTTGTCGGGCACGGTCAGCTCCAGGCGCGACGTGCGCGCGGTGCGCAGCGCGCGCAGCGCCGGGCCGTTGCCGCCGCGGTTCAGGAACACCGTGTCGGTCTCGGCAGCGGCGACGATCGCCTGCTTCCAGTGCGCGTGCACCGGCGACTCGACCGAGGCCAGCATGCGCGTGCCCATCTGGATGCCCTCGGCGCCCAGCGCAAAGGCCGCCGCCATCGAGCGCCCGTCGCAGAAGCCGCCGGCGGCCACGACCGGCACGTCGACCCGCGAGCACACCAGCGGCAGCAGCACCATCGAGGCGACCTCGCGCTGGTTCTTGAAGCCGCCGCCCTCGCCGCCCTCGACGATCAGGCCGTCGACGCCCGCCTCGACCGCCTTGAGCGCGCCCTTGAGCGTGGGCACGACGTGAAAGACGGTCAGCCCCGCCGCCTTGAGCTCGGCGCAGTAGCGGGTCGGGTCGCCCGCCGAGGTCGTCACGAATCGCACGCCCTGGTCGACGACGAAGCGCACGATGCCGGGGTCGCGAACGTAGGCCAGCGCGATGTTCACGCCGAACGGCTTGTCGGTGAGCTCGCGCATGCGCCGGATCTCGCCGCGGATCACGTCGAGCTCGCCCGAGGAGGTCTCGACGATGCCCATGCCCCCGGCGTTGGACACCGCCGAGGCCAGCGGCGCGCGCGCGATCCATCCCATCGGGGCCTGGATGATCGGGTGCTGCACGCCCAGCAGCCGGGTCACGCG
>CAYGZN010000127.1:0-8250 GCA_964354355.1 uncultured Burkholderiaceae bacterium
TGTACCCCGAGGCCCGCTCGGTCGGCAACTGGGTCCGCCACGGCTGGCACGTCGCGCTCGCCTACGTGGTCGGGTTCTTCGTGCTGCTGGTCGTGATGGGATGGTCACCGACGCCGATCGGCAAGGGGTGAAACCACCCGCGAACGACGCCCCGGGAGACGCGCCGCGCCGCGCGGCGCCCTCGGACGGCGAGTCCCGCGCCGACCTCGCGCGCCCCGCCGCGCTGCGGCTGCGCAGCGTGCGCATCGACACCTGGGGCGAGAACGTCGCGTTCCTGTCGCGCTCGTGCACCGCCTACCGCGCCGAGGGCTTCAAGGCGCTGTCCAAGGTCGAGGTCCGTCAGCGCGATCGCAACGGCGATGCGCCAATCCTCGCGGTGCTGAACATCGTCGACGATCCGTCGATCGTCGGCGACGACGAGCTGGGCCTGGCCGAGCAGGCCTTCGAGCAGCTCGGCCTGCCCGAGGGCGCATGCATCGAACTCTCGCATGCACAGCGGCCCGTGTCGATGGAAGCCGTGCGCCGCAAGATCCTGGGCGAGCGACTCGATCTGGCGGCGATGCGATCGATCACGACCGACATCGCGAGCAACCGCTATTCGCGTACCGAGATCGCGGCCTTCCTCGTGGCCTGCAGCCAGAACGAGCTGGAGCGCGACGAGATCCTGGCGCTGACCCGCGCGATGGTCGAGACCGGCGAGCGGCTCGACTGGCACGAGCCGCTGGTGGCCGACAAGCACTGCATCGGCGGCATTCCGGGCAACCGCACGTCGATGCTGGTGGTGCCGATCGTCGCGGCCCATGGCATGCTGATCCCCAAGACGTCCAGCCGCGCGATCACGTCGCCGGCCGGCACCGCCGACACCATGGAGGTGCTGGCCCGCGTCGAACTGGCCCCGCAGCGGCTGCGCGAGCTGGTGACGCGCGAGCGCGGCTGCCTGGCGTGGGGCGGCACCGCGCGGCTGGCGCCCGTGGACGACATCCTGATCTCGGTCGAGCGGCCGCTGGGCATCGACTCGATCGGGCAGATGGTGGCCTCGATCCTGGCCAAGAAGCTGGCGGCCGGCTCGACGCACCTGCTGATCGACATTCCGGTGGGGCCCAGCGCAAAGGTTCGAACGATGCGCGAGGCCCAGACGCTGCGCAAGACCTTCGAGTTCGTCGGTCGCGCGCTGGGCATGCACCTGGACGTGGTGATCACCGACGGCAGCCAGCCGGTCGGCCGCGGCATCGGCCCGGTGCTCGAGGCGCGCGACGTGATGGCGGTGTTGCGCAACCAGCCCGACGCGCCCGCAGACCTGAGGGCCAAGTCGATCCGGCTGGCGGGCCGCGTGCTGGAATTCGACCCCGACGTGCGCGGCGGCGACGGCGAATCGCTGGCGCGCGACATCCTCGAATCGGGCCGTGCGCTGGCCAAGCTCGAATCGATCGTCGACGCCCAGGGCCGTCAACCGTCACCGCCGTCGCTGGCGCCGCATCGCTGCGACATCGTGGCACCCGTGGGCGGTCGCATCCAGGCCATCGACAACCTGCGCCTGGCGCGCGCGGCGCGCTACGCGGGGGCACCGATCAGCCCGGGCGCCGGGCTGGACCTGCTGCACAAGATCGGCGACACGGTGGCCGCCGGCGAGCCGCTGTACCGCCTGTACGCCGGCTATCCGGCGGAATTCGACTTCGCGCGGCGCTGGTGCGAGGAAGACTGCGGCTACCTGATCGGAGCCGGCGCGTGACCGAACGCGCACAGTCGGCGGTCGTGCTTGCCTTCGACGACTGCGGCGCCCAGGCCGAAGCGCTGGCGCACGCGCTGGGCGTGCCCCACGCCACGATCGTCACGCGCCGCTTTCCCGACGGCGAGACGCTGCTGCGTCTGCCGGTACCGCTGCCCGCCAGCGCCCTCGTCCACACCACGCTGGGTCGTCCCAACGAGCGGCTGGTCGAGCTGCTGCTCGCGGCGCGAACCGCGCGCCGCCACGGCGTGTCGCACCTGAGCCTGGTGGCGCCGTACCTCTGCTACATGCGCCAGGATGCCGAGTTCCAGCCGGGCCAGGCCGTCAGCCAGACGATCGTCGGGGGCTTCCTCGCGAGCCTGTTCGACGCGGTGGTCACGGTCGATCCGCACCTGCACCGGATCGACTCGCTGGACCAGGCGATCCCGGGCGTGCGCGCGATCGCGGTCAGCGCCGCCGTGCCCATCGCCGCCTTCATCGCCAGCCGGTGCCCGCAGGCCGTGCTGGTCGGCCCGGACGAGGAGTCGCAGCAGTGGGTCGGCCGGATTGCGGCGCTGGCCGGGCGGCCGCACGCCGTGTGCCACAAGCAGCGGCGCGGCGATCGGGACGTGACGGTGACGCTGCTCGGCCCCGGGCGCGCCGAGCCCGAGTCGCTGGCCGGCCGGCAGGTCGTCGTCGTCGACGACATTGCCAGCAGCGGGCGCACGGTGATCGAAGCGGCCGCGGCGTGCCGCGCGGCCGGCGCCGTAGCGATCGACGCAATCGTCACGCACGCGCTGTGCGGCCCCGACGACCTGCACGCGATCCACGCCGCCGGAATCCGCTGCTTCTGGAGCAGCGACACGCTGGCGCACGCCAGCAACGCCGTGTCGATCGTGCCGCAGCTGGCCGAAGCCTGCCTGGCGCACGGACTCGTCTGACCGACCGGGCAGCGGACCGCCGACGATCCGGCCCGCGGCGAGCGCAATTCCGTCGCCCGCGCTACAGGGGCTGGCACCGCAAGGTGCGCCGCGCGGCTTCGACGACGTCGCGCTCGCGATCGTAGTCGCCCACGAGCACGCGCATCAGCAGCATGCCGCGGTTCGACGGCGCGGTCACGACCTGCGCGCCAGCCGGCAGCGCAGGCGCGCCCGGGTAGCCGCCCGGACCCAGCACGACCAGGTCCACGGGCCGCGCAGCGGACTGCCGGTCGTTCACGACGAAGAAGTTGTCGGAGTTCGCGGCGTACAGCGCGATCGACCAGTAGTTCGGCGTGCGCGGGTCGGCCTGGATGCGAAGCGGCCGTTCGCGCAGGTCGAAGACGCAGGTCGCATACAGCAGGTCCGGGCTGGGCATCACGATGCGCCGCTGCGTCGCATCGGTCATCGGCGGGAAGTACACCCGGTCCCGGGAGTCGGGCGCGCTGAGTTCCTGCGGAAATGCGCGGAACACCCGGTCCATGATCACCCTCGGCAGCGCCCACACGACCAGCAGGTGCGTCAGCACCGCCACGGCCAGCAGCACCTCGATGCGGTAGAACCACAATCGGCGGGATCCGGACTGCCCGTCACGCGCGCGCGCCATCAGCAGTCCCCGAGCCGCTCGATCAGCGGCGGTTCGATCGACGCGGGCGCCGCGATCAGGCCTGGGTCCGGGTTGTACACGCGCAGCGTGAACATCAGTCCACGGTCGCCGGGCGTGGGCAGCCAGTGCGCGGCGCCGGACGCACCGGGGCCACTGGACGCACCGGGGCCACCCGACTCTGCGGACGCGCCGAGCCCGCCCGAGCCGCCGGGTTCGCTGGGCGCGCTGACCAGCGTGAAGCGGCCCTGTCCGTCAAGACTCGCGGTGGCGCCGTTCAGGCTGTAGCGGCGCGACGGATGGGGAAACAGGAAGAAGTCGTCGGCGTAGGCGGTCACGCTCCACCACCGCGCCTTCGGGGGCACGCCGCTCACGCGGTACGTGCAGCGTGAGCGCAGCGCACGCCCGGCCGAGTCGGTGGTCGCCAGGTAGTACATCGTCTCGTCGCGGTTCAGGGCCAGCAGGCCGCCCACCGCCACGCGGGCGCGCGTGTACAGGTCGGCGTCGGTGCTGCCGGTCGACGTGCTGAACGCCCAGGGACCGGCGGACTGACCGAACGACATCGCGCCGCGCAGAACCAGCCATGCCGAGCCGGCTCCCAGTGCGATCGCGGCCAGGTACAACACGGCCACGACGCGCCACCGTAGCGGGCCCCGGCCGGCCGCCGATCCGCCGGAAGCACTTCGCGCGCCGGAGCGCATCATCGTGCCGTCCGTCGCACGCGCTGGCGTCGCGCCAGCGCGACCAGCCAGGCCGACGCGCGCGAGGGCACGGCCCGGTACAGCAGGTCCAGCGCCCGGGCATCGGCGCCGATCATCAGGCGCGTGTCGCCGCGCCGCAGCGCCCGCAGGATCCGGGCTGCGGCCTGCTCGGGCGTGGTGCGTGCCACCTGGTCGAACTGGGCGTGCATCTGCTCGGCGCTGTCGGCCACGTCGCTCAGGTCGACGATCCGTGCCCGCCGCGCGATGTTGGTACGGATTCCGCCGGGGTGCACGCACAGCACCCGCACCGGCGTGCCGCGCAGCTCCTCGCGCAGCGCGTCGCTGAACGCGCGCACGGCGGCCTTCGACGCGTTGTACATGCTCTGCGTGGGCACCGACACCATTGCGAAGACGCTCGACACATTGACCAGCACCGCCTCCGGTCGGGCCCGCATCTGCGGGATGAACGCGCGGCAACCGTGCACGACGCCCCAGAAGTTGATGTTCATCAGCCAGTGCGCGTCGGCCGACTCGAGGCTCTCGACCGGCGCCACCAGCGACACCCCCGCGTTGTTGAAGACGACGTCCGCGCCGCCGAGCAACCGCTGCGCATGCGCCGCCAGCGCGTGGATCGCCGCCTCGTCGCCAGTGTCGGTCACCACCGCGTGGCAGTCCCCGGCGCCCTGCGTGCGCACCGCCTGCGCCACGGCCGACAGCCCGGCCTCGTCGAGGTCGGCCAGCAGCAGCCGCGCGCCCTCGGCGGCGCACGACAGTGCCAGCGCGCGCCCGATTCCGGACGCCGCGCCGGTGACCACGACCGACTTGCCCCGAAGCGTCTTCATCGGTGGAACGTCACTTGGTGCCGAACAGCCGGTCGCCCGCGTCGCCGAGCCCCGGCAGGATGTAGCCGTGCGCGTCGAGTTGCCGGTCCACCGCCACCGTGTAGACCGGCACGTCCGGGTGGTTGTCGTGGAAGTGCTTCAGACCCTCGGGCGACGCAATCAGGCAGCAAAAGCGCAGCGAACGCGGCGAGGTCTCCTTCAAGCGGTCGACGGCGGCCACGGCCGTGTTGCCGGTGGCCAGCATCGGATCGAGCACGATCGCGTCGCGGTCGTGCATGTCGTGCGGCACCTTGAAGTAGTACTCGACGGCGACCATCGTGCGGGGATCTCGGTACAGGCCGATGTGCGCGATCCGCGCCCCCGGAATGACCTGCAGCATGCCGTCCAGGATGCCGCCGCCGGCGCGCATGATGGACACGAACACGGTCTTCTTGCCGTCGATCAGCCGCGACGTCATCGTCTCCATCGGCGTCTCGATCTCGACCTCGTGCATCGGCATGTCGCGCGTGACCTCGTAGGCCAGCAGCATGCTCAGCTCGGACAGCAGCCGCCGAAAGCTGTTGGTGCTGGTCTCCTTGCGGCGCATCAGCGTCAGCTTGTGCTGCACCAGCGGGTGGTCGATCACGTGCACGTCGCGGCTCATCTGGGTCTCCGAAGTCGGTCCCCGCGCAGTATGCCCGCAGGCGGCCCGGCTAGAACACCGTGCCGTCGCTGACGATGGACAGTGGCGGCTCGCCGCCGCGCCGCTGTGCGGCGAGTTCGCGCCCGGCGGCCCAGGTGCCGCCTTCGAGCACGGCTGCCAGCGGCAGCTGCGCCTCGCGCAGGCCGAGCGCGTCCCGCACGCGGGGCGCCAGTTCGTCGACCAGCGACACCGTCAGCGCGCGCCACTCGACGACGAGCTCGTCGCCGGGCCGGTGCGCGCCCGCGAGCAGCTTCGGATCGTGCGGGACGAGCACGCCCGAATCGAGCATCAGCCCGCCGTTGCGGTATTCGGCCAGCGCCGTCAGCTCGTCCAGCCCGGTCACCGCGACGCCGGCGGACTCGAACGGCTCGAGCAGCGAGTAGGTCAGCCATTGCGACAGCTTGTGCAGCGGCACCCAGCCTGCGGCCGGCCCGTCGCCACCGGCGCCAGGGTGACGCCAGCAGTCGCCGATCGCGTGCTGCACGCCACCGGCGTCGACCAGGGTTGCGCCATGCGGCCAGATGCCGCCCAGCGATTCGAGCAGCGCGCGCAGGATGTCGTGCGCGCGGATCGAGGTTCGGCCCGTGCCGTTGCCCGAGCTGTTGCCTGAGGCATTGCCCGAACCGTTGCCTGAGATGCGGTCCGGTGAGTGTCCCGCCGTGGGCGCCAACGCACGCCCGACCAGCGCGTCGAACAGGTGCCCGGGCCGCCCCGATGCGCCGAACCACTGCGGCTGCGACGCCAACGCCCGCGACAGTCGATGCAGCAGGTCCACGCGGCCCTGCAGGCCGACCAGCGGGTTGCCTGCGCCGGCCTGGAACGCGCGCGCCAGCGTGGCCTCGTCGAGCCGCGCCAGCGCCGCCGCATCGACCCGCTGGGGCCGGTCGGGCGCCGACGAGAACAGCCCCTGCGCGAAGGCACGCAGGCTGGCGATGCCCAGGCCTTCCGAGCGGCCGACCGTCAGGCCCGTTTCCGGCTCGCGAAACCGCCAGACCGGGCCCGCGCCGGCGTCGAGCAGCACGCTGACCACGGCGAGGTCGATGCGGCAGCGGGCGCGTTCGTGCGCGTCGTTCGAGCCCGCCGCGGCCAGGGCATCGAGTTCGGCGACCCGGTCGACGCCGCCGGTCTCGAAGTGACGCCAGCGGCTGTGGTACGGCACCCGCAGATCCGGGTAGCGGCGTCGCGTGACGTCGGCGACGACACCCGCGGCCGGGACCAGCGCCCGGTCGTCGATGGCGAACCATCGCGAGCGGCCGGCCCGGGCCGAAGCCAGCAGCGCCGCGCTGCGTTGTCGGATCGCTCGACTCGAGCGCAGCCAGTCGGCGGCCCGTGCGATCTCCCCTTCCCCGACGGTCACAGGCCCCGGCCCCGGGTCTCGATCAGTGCGTCGGGCGCCGGCGTTGCGGCGTCGGTGAAGTACCCGGCCGCGACCTTCGCCTGCATCTCGACCTGGGCGTCGGCGGGGATCAGCTCGTCGGGGATCCTGACCCGCTCGCCGATCTCGATGCCGGAGCCGGTGATGGCGTCGAACTTCATGTTGCTCATCGACACGAGCCGGTGGATCCTGCGCACGCCCAGCCAGTGCAGCACGTCGGGCATCAGTTCCTGGAAGCGCATGTCCTGCACGCCGGCCACGCACTCGGTGCGCAGGAAGTACTTGTCGGCGGAATCCCCGCCCTGCTGGCGCTTGCGTGCGTTGTAGACGAGGAACTTGGTGACCTCGCCCAGCGCCCGGCCCTCCTTGCGGCTGTACGAGACCAGCCCCACGCCGCCGTCCTGGGCGCCGCGGATGCATTCCTCGATTGCGTGGGTCAGGTACGGGCGGCAGGTGCAGATGTCGGAGCCGAACACGTCCGAGCCGTTGCACTCGTCGTGCACGCGCGCCGTCAGCGGCACCGACGGATCGGCCAGGTGCCGCGGATCGCCGAAGATGTACACCGTCTGACCGCCGATCGGCGGCAGGAAGACCTCGAGGTCGCCGCGCGTGACCAGCTCGGGGTACATGCCGCCGGTCTCCTCGAACAGCGTGCGCCGCAGATCCGCCTCGGAAACACCGAAGCGGCGCGCCACGCCGGGCAGGTGCCAGACCGGCTCGACCGCGGCCTTGGTCACCACGGCCGAGCCGTTGTCCAGCAGGATCCGCCCGTCGGGCCTGAGGCGCTGGAAGGCAACGGCCGTGCGGATCTCGGGCAGGTCGATGTGCGCCTTGGTCACGGCGATCGACGGCCGGATGTCCCAGCCGCGCGCCAGCAGATCGGCGAACGAGTCGGCCACCATCGCGCCCCACGGGTCGATCGACACGATGCGCTCGGCGTCGCCCCACTGCGGATACGGGCCGATCAGGTCGGTCGGCGCGGTGTTGGTCAGGTCGGCCCGATGACCGCGGCTGAGCGCCCCCGCGGCCACTGCCAGCGCGCGGTAGACCCCGTACGAGCCCGAGTGGGTGCCGATCACGTTGCGCAGCGCGCGGTCGGTCGTGGTGCCGATCACCGGGCCGCGCTCGGCGGCGCTGGCTGCGCCCCACCGGATCGGCGGCACCGCCGTGGTGCCTCGCCCCGGGTGCGAGGTCAGGCGGATGTGGCGCTGCGGTGAGGGGTCACCGTCCATGATGCGGCTCCGGGCAAAGGACCAGAGTAGCCAACTTCACCCGGGCTGTCACCCGCGCCCCGGCGCGTCCGTCGGTGCGGCGCGTCCGTCGGTGCGGCGCGTCCGTCGGTGCGGCGCGAACGTCGGCGCGGC